>NZ_CAWMEB010000040.1:0-7095 GCF_963866145.1 Xenorhabdus sp. NBAII XenSa04 | reverse complement strand
ATTATGAAAAGGTATTTAGATACAGTAAAAAGGCAAAAATCATTGAAGTTCTTTAATTTTTTTAAGTTTTTCTTAAATAGTAAACATACAGATAACGATATAAAAAATGGTAAGAAGAAAATAGAATAATTTAATGGTCCAATTATTTCAGAAATTATATAGAAAAATAGTAAAGCATAAATCGTGAAGAAAATAGCATAAATTAGTTTAATAAAAATCTCTTTAGAATTCATATCTCACTCCTTTGAGTAACCAGTGAACAGCAGCATGTTCACTGGCTGTATTGTTAGGCTGCTAACCCTTCGTTAGGACGATCTGAATCCTCTCTGCTATCTTTTTCAGCAGCATAAGTAGATTCACGAGATTTCGTTGACATACCTGAACCATAGATTCGTTGAGCTTCACTATTCTCAGGTTTCCATGCCCAGTTTGAAACATCAACTTTTTGTTCCGATTCCATTTTTTCAAGAAAATTTAAACCAAATACATTCATAGTTCACCTGCTATTTGAAGTTAACCAATTTGCAATGGATCCGGAAATATCCATGCCGGATAAATCTTCGATCCACAACCATTGACCAGCAGAATTCACCTCTAAGAACCACCAGTCATTATTTTCATCAACGATGAAATCTAAAGCCCCATATCGAAGGTTTAACTTAGACATTAAGGAATTTATTTTTTCCTTCACCGAAGTGGGTGCATCAATTTTCCAGTGCGGTGTATTAGGTATATCGTATCTACGCCAGTCTACTTTTGCCTTGTTTGAATGCTGAGAGTCTATAGCACAAGCAAAATGTTCATCTTCAATTACTGTGTATCTAACTTCAAATTTTTTATTAACATATTTTTAAAGAGTAATTGGATTTTCTGAATCGTTTGAGAAATTTTCTAATTGTTCTATAGTTATTTTATTGACATATAGACCTAATATATCACCTGATTCAGAGACATACATATCTTGCGACATGAATTTAACAACCGAGTCAGGATAAGTAGTTAAGAAATTTTTAAGGTCTTGTTTGGAGTTTGAAGTTATAAACGCTGGATTATTTAGCCCAACTTCATTAGCTATTTTATGTTGAAAATACTTGTTATCAGCGAGAGTTGCATCTCTTACATGGTTAAACCAGCAACTTTCAGATAATGCATTATATAGTCCAAAAAGGCTTTTATTCCATTCAGATCGCCATAATCTGAAACCATTACTTTGATCTTGCTGTTGTCCAGAATTGACTTGAACAGATACCCGCCTTGGCCAAACACATTTTATGGATGAATTTTTGATCGTTTTTCCGTTCTGGGAGATAGTCCATTCAGAGCCATCAAAGCTAATTTTGGTATCTTTAAGGGCTTCTATATCTAAATTCAAACGGAAATAGTTATCACCGAGTTTCATCGAAACTATGTCTGCATGAACATCGTTACTGTCAGTAAGTATCAAGATCATTGTTAGGATGTGTCTGAAATTTTTTGTTCATTTAATATCCGATAGTTATGTTGCATCGTCAATATTAATTTTTATCGAGTGCAACCTATTGATTTAAAAGTGATTTAATCGTTATATTGGTTTTCATAATCTAATTTCTATACGATATTATATCTTTTTTTTTAGTCTTTCTTGTAAACTACCTTGCTTTTACTTGACTTAACTAGACTTTTGAACTCGATGGCTTTGTGCTTCTGGTGGCTATGGAGTAATCTAATGTGTAGTAAAACTATGCTAAGGACCCAATCGATTACTATGTATATCAATAAATTAGCTATTAGAAACTATAAAAACTTTCGAAGCTCAAATTTCTACTTTGTTAAAGACTCAGTGAATACAATTATCGGTGAAAATGCTTCGGGAAAAACAAATTTATTTAATGCTATGAGATTGATTCTAGATGATTCTCTTCCAATGAATTCTAGGGTTCTATCTAATGAGGACTTCTACCGTGGATTACCCGAACCTTTTGGTCATTGGATCATAATTACGCTATATTTTGATGATTTAAGTGAGTCGGAGGAAGAACAGGTCCTTGCCAACTATACAGTAAATGATGGTAATGATAAGTCTGTAAAGGAAGGTAATTACACTTTTATATATCGACCAAAATTCCATATTCGACAAAAGTTGTATGAGTTAACATTAGAAGATGAAAATGTGGAAGCAAGATCCGATTCTTTTACTGAATTTGTATCTAATCATATTATTTCTAAAGAAACATATGAAGCCGTGGCTTTTGTTAGAACAAAGGTTGATTTGAATAATGACGAAATTTATAAACAAGTAGTTGGGGATTTTGATAGTTACTCCTTTTCAAATCCTAATGATGATGATGCTACTGTATTAGGGGTTAAGAAACCTCCTTACTTTGCCTTAGGCAGCGAAGTCGCTTGCACTTATGTCAAAGCACTTAGGAATGTAGTTGCAGATCTTAAATATTATAAAACGAATCCATTGTATAAATTACTTACTTTAAAAAGTAAACAAATTGATGATAGAAAAGATATTGTAGAAAATGTTAAAGAGATCAATGGTAAAATCTCTGTCATACCTGAAATTGAGAGATTGAGTAATAAGATATCTGCTTCATTACTTAATACAGTAGGTTCGACTTATTCCCCTAAAATATTAGTATCCTCACAACTTCCAGAGGATTTCACAGAATTAATTCAATCACTTGGTTTAGTAGTTGAAGATTCTCTGGATTACAATGGCTCAGGAAAGATTGATGATCTGAGTCTTGGTGGAGCAAACTTAATTTATCTTGCTTTAAAGTTATATGAATACGAAGAAATAAGGGATAGTGAAGAGCATATTACTCACTTCTTGTTAATTGAAGAGCCCGAAGCACATATTCATAATCATATCCAAAAAACACTTTTCGATAACTTCAATTTTAAAAATACGCAAGTATTTGTTTCTACACATTCAACACAAATTAGTTCTGTATCAAAAATATCATCAATGAATATACTATCACGCCAAAAGGGATTCACTGATGTATATCATCCATCGTATGGTTTGACGCCGAAAGAAATTTCTTCCGTAGAACGATATCTTGATGCAATTCGTAGTGACCTTTTGTTTGCTAAAAGTGTCATTCTGGTAGAAGGTGATGCAGAACTTATTTTAATACCAGCAATGGTAAAAGAAACTTTAGGAATTAGTTTAGATGAGTTGGGCATAAGTCTTATCAAAGTAGATGGCACTGTTTTTAAACATATTTCTAATCTTTTCCATGAAAAACGGTTGAAAAGAAAATGTGCAATTCTCACCGATCTTGATTCGGCCTATGTAAAAGTAGCTGATGATATTTTTGATGCGGATTTTGTCGAATCTCTGGTAGATGCCGAAGACGATGGATTACGAAGAAAAGAAGAGTTAGATAAATATATTGAAGGTAATGAGTTTATTACTGTTCATTACGCGGAAAATACTTTCGAGACTGAGCTTGTTCGCTACGACGAAAATCGTAACTTGTTTATAGAAGTTATGAAAACGGAGTATAAAAAAGAAGCGTGTTTTAAAAGTGCTGAATCAGATGTAAATTCATCTGATCTCAGAGTTCGATATAAAAGAGTATTAAAGTTTGCAAAGAAAATAGGGAAGGGATGGTTGGCTACTGAAATGGTAGAGCATCTTAGTGTTGATAATCGTGTTCCTGATTATATTTTACAGGCCATTCAATTTGTTCTTCGGGATAGAAATGTCGAGCCTATATATCAAAAAATGCTTGATTACAATATGTCTTTAATGGGGGTTAAAGAATTTGACTGTATAAATGCCGAAAAGGATTTTTCTAGTAAAATGATAGAATATAAGAAACACTTCAATGACAGTTTTGTAAGACTGTTGGAGTTATAGTTTATGCCATATAGAAATTTAACTTCTGAGCAAATGGATGCCGTCAAATTCAACGGGAATTTATTATTAACGGCATGTCCAGGGTCAGGTAAAACAAAGACATTGGTTTCTAAACTTTGTTTTATTTTAGAAAATAAAGAACTATTTTGTATAGGTAAAAAAAAAAGATAATTGCTCTTACATATACAAATATAGCAGCCGATACGATTCTTGAACGAATTATGTCATTCGGCATAAGTAGTGAATCATTATGGATTGGAACAATACACAGTTTTTGTTTGAATTGGATTATAAAACCTAATGTAGATAAGATACCAAGACTTTGCCGAGGATTTAGTGTAATTGATGAGCATGAAAAGGAATTTCTCATAAATGAATTAAAAGAAAAGCATGGCTTATCTGCAAATGATAAAGTTTTTACTGATTTAGATTTTAACCTTTGTCAGCTTTATTCCCGTGGGACCAAAGAATATTTGGTTGTAAAAGAATATCATAATCATTTGTATGAGCAAAAGTTAATCGATTTTGATTTGATATTAAATCTGTCTTGTCGGGTGTTGACAAAATACAATGCACTTTGTGAAAGGTTGTCTTTACTTTTAAGGTGTATTTTAGTCGATGAGTATCAAGATACATCTCTTATACAATATGAGATACTCAGACAAATTGTATTAAAGAAAAATACAATGATTACTTTTATTGGAGATAAAGAGCAAGCTATATACACTGGTTTGGGGGCTGTCGTAAAGAATAGAGATGAATTAATTGATTGTTTCCAACTTGATAATCTAACCGAGATGAAATTAACAGGGTGTTTTCGTAGTAGCCAATCTATTGTTGATTTTTATAGTAAATACAAAGACGAAGATTATGATATTAATTCACTTTCAGATAATAAGGATTTCAACTCAGTAATTTTTAAAGAAAGCGAGGTAGATGTTACTCAACTTCCTATTTATGTATCAGGTATTATTAGAACTCATTTAGCTCAGGGAGTGCTTTCAAATGAAATTGCTATTCTGTGTCCTGGTTGGTTTGATGTGATAAAACTGTCTAATGATATTGTTACTCTTAATCCGGATATAGAAATTGATGGAGTCATGATCTCTCCTATACCTAAAAACAATGAAAACCTCTGGCTTGCTTTGGTTAAACTCTTTTTAATTAAGAGGGTCCCATCTAATTTTAATACAAGACAGAAACTATTGCGGGATTTCCTTCAGGAATTAAATGTTGCTGCACCATATACAGAGTCTTTGTCTCCTAAAAAAATATTGAAGATTATAAATAAAATATTATTATCTGTAGATTATAATTGTGAAATTGATGTTTGGTTGAGAGAGGTTATAACGAGATTTTGCCATTCTATTAATTTGAGTATAAGTAATGATAGCTACTATTATCAAGAAATGGATCTTTTGATTAATGCCACATTGAAAAGAATGTTAAAGTATAATATGGCTTATAAAGCAAATGAATTACATTTGTTTTTCAATTTTAGAAGCGGTGTTAAAATCACAACTTGTCATTCGACAAAAGGTGATGAGTATGAAGTGGTCATTTGCACTGGATTACTAAATGGAAAAATACCTAATTGGAATGATATTATAAATTGTAGCTCAGAGCATCAAAATTATATTGCCCGTAGACTTTTATATGTTGTTTCTTCGCGTGCAAAGAAACATTTATACATGATATCAGAGAGAGGTTACAAGACAAAAAGGGGATATCCATATCAGACAACACCACAGCTTTGAACTCGAATTTCTTATATTGTTTGCCAGTTCATACAGAAAATCGCTTTTGTTCGTTACAGCCTATATATCTTGGTTCAGATGCAAGTGATATAAAAACTGAAAGTATGTCTTAGGAGGGAATAAGGGGCTGGGAGATTTAACCCCTTATAAAGTTGTTATGCCGCAATAGCTTTAAATTTTTGAGCAATGACATAATCACTCCACCACTGCATGAGAATCACTCGTTCTGCCAGATATTCTGCTCGATTGTAAGCTGCAATTATTTCATCTTTCTTCGAGTGGGCAAGGGCCGCTTCTAAGACATCTGTCCTAAACTTGCCAGACTCCTCTGCGGCCGTTCTCGCAATAGATCTCATTCCGTTAACCATAAGTTCACCTCCTTAACCCGTTCGAGTGATTACGGCTTATACTGCCAACTTATGCTAATATCTAAGAGAAACCTTTGTGGTTGTGTAAGTATACTTCTTGGTTTATTTCGGCTATATAAAACCATAACTATGACTGGTTGTTTTCAGCAAGAGTCTTATCATCCAAAGAATTTATTCTCGAAATTCTTTTTAACTCATTAAGATAATCAACTTCGTTTTCCAAGAACCAATGAAGAACTTTAGAATTGCCAAGTAATTTATTAATGTACGATTGGATTATAACGAATTTCAACATATCTGAACCATACTCGGTTTGAAGCTTTTTTGTTTCCTCTGAAGTTGTTGCCATTTCCTGTTCCAGACGAAGTATGGTTTTTTTTATGTCCTTTTTATAGGGAGTGTTTTTCCCTTTACTAACTATCATCGATGCCGGTGTTGCATCCAAGATGCTCATTGCAAATTTTTTACTATAATTATCAAAATTAATCATTGTACCGACTGCTTCAATTTGACGAATTGGCTTCATTTTCCTCAAAACATCAAATGTAGCCTTAGGTATAGGTTTATCAGAAAGTTTCGCAATTACACTTGGATCTATGCCGTTCATCACATTAGCTTTATCTTTTATAGCATCAATAGATATGCCCAAAGCAGCACTAAGTTTTTCAATTGAAACTTTTGCCAAGGACTTGATTATCATTCTATGTTTTTCAACTACATTTATATGATTGACTTGTTTGTTAGGAGTGAACGCATCATCTATGCTCGAAAGTATACATGGAGCTTTTTCTATGCCTAAATCTTTTAAAGCCTCAACCCTCAAATGGCCATCGAGTATCTTAATGGCATCTTTATCTTTGTCATAGAACACTATTATTGGTTCAATAATACCTAAGCTTTCAATTGAGGTAACTATTTGATGATATTTATGACTTAGCTTTACATTTTCTAACAATTCCTTAGAGGGAATTAACTTGTTAGTTTCTAAATAAATAAAATTGTCGCCAAAACGTATCTGAATCATTTTGATGCCTCTTTGTTTATTGGATTTAGGATCTGAGATGGCAGTTCTGATAGATTCTCTTGTTCAAGTATAAATAAGCTTTCATAATAA
>NZ_CAWMEB010000039.1:0-1021 GCF_963866145.1 Xenorhabdus sp. NBAII XenSa04 | reverse complement strand
TTTAGGGCATTTGCTGAACAGTAACATGCTGAAAGGACAATTCCTACGGCTTGACGGGAATAAAGCGGCAGGTATTGATCGCATGACAAAATCCGCTTACGGGGAACATCTTGATGGGAATATTCACAATCTCATCCTGCGAATACGCAGAGGGACATCTCGCCCGAAAGCCGCCAGAATCACGCAGATCCCGAAAGAGGATGGTAGTAAACGGCCACTGGTGATTTCGTGCACAGAGGACAAACGGGTGCAACTTGCGGTCAGTGATATTCTCAGCCGAATTTATGAGCCGCTGTTTCTACCGTGTTCATACGGGTTTCGGCCGGGATTAAATTGTCATGCGGCATTGAAGGCATTACAACAGCAAACATACCGTAACTGGAATGGTGCGGTTGTGGAAATTGACATCCGACAGTACTTTAACACGATACCCCATATTGAGTTGATGAATTTACTGCGGAAGAAGATATCAGATCGTCGTTTCCTCAGACTCATTAAGGTCTTAATAACGGCACCCATTATCGAGGGTAAACAGATATCCGACAATGTGTGCGGATGTCCCCAAGAGTCAATCTTGTCGCCGGTACTTGCCAATATCTACCTGCACTATGTGATAGATGAATGGTATGATGAAACCAGCCGTTCACACATTCATGGTCGGGCAGGAATGGTAAGGTATGCTGATGATATGGTGTTTACCTTTGAGTTCCTGAGTGAGGCAAAACGCTTTTATAAGATATTACCTAAACGACTGAGTAAATACGGTCTGGCGTTGCACAGTGACAAATCGCAATTAATTCCGGCGGGTCACGTTGCAGCAATGAGAGCTAACCAGTCTGGCGGGCGCTTACCTGCGTTTAACTTTCTGGGATTTACCTGCTACTGGGGGATATCGCGAAAGGGTTTCTGGCGACTGAAGTTGACCAGTCGAAAAGACCGTTTTGCCGCCAAATTGAAGGGACTCAGGGACTTCCTCTGGAAGAACCTGAATACACCTGACAAAAGGCGTGTTCTGACCATC
>NZ_CAWMEB010000038.1:0-21528 GCF_963866145.1 Xenorhabdus sp. NBAII XenSa04 | reverse complement strand
AACTCATCATAAAAGTCGAGTATCGCGTTAACTTAAATAAAAAATATAAAGCAGAATATCTTAATGTAAATCAATATCGCTCTCTAAGAATTGATTTTTAGAATTGCTGGTCACGACTCCAAAGCGTTATGTTGCAGTTATTTCACTATGCCAACATCTTACACGTATTATGAACAGACTCGATCTATGACTGATGGTTCTACAGCGGATGGTTCAGTCGCCAATGGAATATAGGCGCGAATGGATAACCCACCTTTCTCACTTCTGCCTATGTCAAGATAACCGTCATGTTTGTCGATGATGCGGCGGATAATCGCAAGCCCCAAGCCGACGCCACTATTATGATGATGGAGTTTATTACTGTAACTCTGTTTTCCCTGCCTGAAAGGCTGAAACAAAATTGTTGCTTCTTCTTGTGTTATACCTGTCCCATTATCTTCTATTTGAAACCAGCCAAATTGTTCAGTAGCCCCACTACTGATGCGAATCCAACCATTGCCATAGCGATGGGCATTAGTGAACATATTCGCCAGAACACGTTTAACTGAAAGCGGATTAGCCATAATGAAAACAGGAGCTGCGGACAGGTTATCTTCGATACTTTTTTCGGCACTATTATTTTCCGTGTTCGTCTTCTCTGCCATGACCGCTTTTTCTGCACCAATGACGTCCTCAATAAGTTGATTTAATTCACAGCGGCCTATTATGGCATCCAGCCCGGACCGCTGGTAATTGATAAATTGATTAATGATTGTGTTGCACTCTTCAATATCACGATTAATCGACTCATACAGGAAATCATCTTCTCCACCAACCATTTCGATCGCTAACCGTATACGAGTCAGGGGAGTGCGTAAGTCATGGCTTATGCCTGCCATAAAAATGACACGCTCATCCTCCAATGAGTTAACCCTTACCGACATTTGATTAAATGCCCGAATAACTGACTGGATGGCAGGTGCTCCCGATTCAGGTAATGCTGTAACGACTTTCCCTTTTCCCATCTTTATTATTGCTTGCAGTATGGTAGTTAGGTGCTGTTTTTGGGCACGCAGATAAAACCAGAATGCCGTAGAAACTGATAATACTGTCGTTAACACACTGATGAAGATATACGGTAATACACTGATAAATGATATTTTTCCTAGCGATGATGATTTTTCCAGTACTAATAATAGTAGATAAGCGGCCAAAGAACTGACCATCAGGCTGCCCAACAGCATCGCCAATATCCAATACAAGGCACAGAGGAATACACCATGCCCTGGGAGCCTGAATTTTTTCATGCGTTCTTCCAGTTATGCTTGACTACAATTGATATATGCCTTGCTAATTATTAATCTAACCTCGACCACTCATGCCTTACTACCATCAGGAACAAAAACATATCCTAGTCCCCAAACAGTCTGGATATAACGAGGATGGGCAGGATCTTCTTCAATCAAACGACGTAAACGGGAAACCTGAACATCAATGGAACGCTCCATCGCACCATACTCCCTGCCTCGTGCCAGACTCATCAGCTTATCCCGTGATAAAGGTTCGCGGGGATGAGATACCAATGCTTTCAGTACAGAGAATTCACCACTGGTCAGGGACAGTTGTTCATCTTTATGAAACATTTCACGAGTCCCAAGATCCAGCTTAAACTTACCAAAAGTGACTATTGCGTTATCCGGTGTCGGGGCGCCAGACAATTCATTAGAGTGACGGCGCAGGACAGCACGGATACGGGCCAATAGTTCTCGCGGGTTAAAAGGTTTTGCAAGGTAATCATCTGCACCAATTTCCAGACCAACAATCCGGTCAACCTCTTCTCCTTTCGCGGAGATCATAATGATGGGGAGCGGGTTATGCTGACTTCTCAATCTTCGACAGATAGACAACCCATCTTCGCCCGGCAGCATTAAATCCAGTACAATCAATTGAATAGATTCTCTGGTCAACAATCGATCCATCTGCTCTGCATTTGCAACACAACGAACTTGAAAACCCTGCTCTGATAAATAGCGCTCCAGCAATACGCGTAAACGCATATCATCATCAACAACAAGGATTTTATAACTCTCTTGCATGTTTCAGCTCCCAAGATGTTCCATGCTCGCAATATCCATTATTCTCACAGAAAATCTAAGCTCTAAAAGACACTAAGATCATGTATTCTATGAATATTTATAATATTGGCAATGATTGCTTATGTTTCTGTTTTTCATCCTTGTTGTCCTGTTTCCATTTACACCTGATTTTTATGCTTCCAATGGCTGGTAACTAATTTCCAATATCCAGTAAACCACCTTACCATTAGGTGTCATGACGGTAATTTCATCATCGACCTGCTTACCAAGCAGCGCCCTTGCCACAGGTGAATCAATTGAAATCCATTTTTGGGCAGGGTCAAATTCATCCGGCCCCACTAAGCGAAAAATATATTCTTCGGCGTTTTCGTTTTCGACTTTAACCCAGGCCCCAAAAAAAACTTTGCCTTCCTGCCGCGGATCAGCATCCACAATTTGCAGAACATCCAATCTCTTGGATAAAAAACGCACACGGCGGTCAATTTCCCTTAACCTTTTTTTACCATAAATATATTCTGCATTCTCTGAACGATCCCCCAACGCGGCTGCATCAGACACAGCCTGAGTGACTTTTGGGCGCTCAATTTTCCAGAGATACTTCAGTTCCTGATCAAGCGCCAACCAGCCTTCTCGGGTAATGTAGTTACTTTTGCCCATGAAAACCCCACTTGAGAAAATATGATTAATGGCGCAGTACTATATCCTAACCGTACAGATATTCGATGAATTCTGTCGCAACCTGACAGAAATATTGTGCTATACCTGATAGATTTCGAGTTGCATCACAACAACAAGTAACAGCCCAAAAACAGGTAACCTGAAAGATAAAAGGCATAAACTGGAAATTATTGCGCTCTGTACGTATATAATGGAGTCAAGTTTGAACCCTGTCAGCATCTGTACTTAATGGATTTCAAGTTGCTGTCATCAAAAAGCCATTTGAATGAAGGGTAGATCAGATAAATTTAGCCCTGTCTGCTGATATTTACAGGCGCTGAGAAAGTTAAAGAAAACAGACCATGAATGAATCTTTAAGTCGAATCATTGCTGGTGAGCTACAGGCTCAACCACAACAAGTCCTAGCAGCTATTACCTTACTTGATGAAGGCAATACTGTTCCCTTTGTTGCCCGTTACCGTAAAGAGGCCACCGGTGGTCTGGACGATACACAGCTTCGCCAGCTTGAAAACCGCCTTGGTTATCTACGCGAACTGTCAGATCGTCGCCAGACTATCCTGAAATCCATTGAAGAACAGGGAAAATTAACGACTGAACTGGCTGAAGCCATTAATACCACTCTGAGCAAAACCGAACTGGAAGACCTCTATCTGCCCTATAAACCTAAGCGCCGTACCCGTGGGCAGATTGCCATTGAGGCCGGGCTGGAACCATTGGCAGACCTGCTGTGGCAAGACCCACAGCAAGAGCCAGAATCGGCTGCAACTGCTTATATTCATGCTGACAAAGGCGTTGCAGATACCAAAGCCGCATTGGATGGTGCCCGCTATATCCTGATGGAACGTTTTTCTGAAGATGCCTCTTTGTTGGTGAAAATACGTGAATATTTGTGGAAAAATGCTCATTTGGTTGCCAAAGTTGTTGAGGGTAAAGAGGAAGAAGGTGCCAAATTCAGCGATTACTTTGATCACCATGAAGCCATCACCTCTGTACCATCCCACCGCGCCCTTGCCATGTTCCGCGGACGCAATGAAGGTATCCTGCAACTGTCCCTGAATGCTGATCCTCAATTTGAAGAATCCCCTAAGGAAAGTTACTGCGAACAGATCATCACAGAGCATTTGAACCTGCGCCTGAATAACGCGCCGGCTGATAATTGGCGCAAGGCTGTCGTGAACTGGACATGGCGCATTAAAGTGCTGTTACATATGGAAACCGAACTGATGGGGACGCTACGCGAAAAAGCTGAAAATGAAGCGATCAACGTTTTCGCCCGTAACCTGAACGATCTGTTGATGGCAGCACCTGCGGGAATGCGTTCCACAATGGGATTAGATCCGGGTCTCCGCACAGGAGTAAAAATTGCGGTTGTAGATGCGACAGGCAAACTGCTCGCTACGGATACCATTTACCCGCATACTGGTCAGGAAAACAAAGCAGCAGCCGTCGTTGCAGCCTTGTGTACCAAATACAATGTTGACCTGGTTGCCATCGGTAATGGTACTGCATCTCGTGAAACAGAACGTTTCTTTGCCAATGTTCAGAAACAGTATCCTGACGTTACTGCGCAGAAAGTCGTGGTCAGCGAAGCTGGCGCATCTGTTTACTCCGCTTCAGAGCTAGCCGCACAAGAATTCCCTGATTTGGATGTTTCTCTGCGTGGAGCTGTCTCCATCGCCCGCCGTCTACAAGATCCGCTGGCAGAACTGGTGAAAATCGATCCTAAATCCATTGGTGTCGGCCAGTATCAGCACGATGTCAGCCAAACCCTGCTTGCCAAAAAACTGGATACCGTCGTTGAGGATTGTGTAAACAGTGTTGGTGTCGATCTGAATACGGCATCAGTTTCCTTGCTGACCCGCGTAGCCGGTCTGACTCGCTCTGTCGCCCAGAATATCGTAAATTGGCGTGACGAGAATGGTCGTTTCAATAACCGTGCAGAACTATTGAAAGTTCAACGCCTTGGGCCAAAAGCCTTTCTGCAATGTGCGGGCTTCCTGCGCATTAATCAGGGCAATAACCCGCTGGATGCTTCCACCGTTCATCCAGAAGCCTATCCGGTCGTTGAAAAAATTCTGACAATAACAGAACAGACTTTGCCGGAACTGATGGGTAATCCAGCCGCTCTGCGCAATTTGAAGGCTCAGGATTTCACAACTGAAAAATTCGGTATTCCGACAGTCACCGATATCCTGAAAGAGTTGGAGAAACCCGGTCGTGACCCACGTCCTGAGTTCAAAACAGCCACTTTCGCCGACGGTATTGAAACAATGAATGATCTGCAAACAGGTATGATTCTGGAAGGCACTGTCACCAATGTCACCAACTTTGGTGCTTTCGTTGACATTGGCGTGCATCAGGATGGATTAGTGCATATCTCTTCCCTATCCAATCACTTTGTGGAAGATCCACACTCCGTCGTGAAAACAGGTGATATCGTGAAAGTCAAGGTGATGGATGTTGACCTGAACCGTAAACGTATTGCCCTGACGATGCGCCTTGATGAACAGCCGGGTGAAGCACCCGCTCGCCGTGGCAGCATTCAGGGGGGGAATCGCCATGAACGTAATAGCAATGAGCGCAGCAAAAATGGCAAAGGTCGCTATAATCTCCGTTCATCAAACTCTGCACCATTGGCCAACAGTATCATGAGTGATGCGTTGGCTGCCGCTCTTGATAAAAAACGTTAATCTCTTTCAATAAATTATTTCCTGAGCTGGCCCGACTGGGCCAGTTTATTCTGGTAAATAAAACGAATTTTAATTAATGTAATCTTATTTCTATTTCTGAAAACATTTCTCAATTATATACATAAAAAAACCATAATCTTCATTGTGATGACTTTATTTTATTGGCGATATAATAAATTTAAATAGGTGATAATGGCTGACGTTCCTCATTAATAACCCGTATAATTCATCACGCAATATATTTAACAATAAATATATTTCATAATAACACTTACCATAATAATGGTAATTTATTTAATAAAATTAAAAACATAGAAAAATTTAAATTGTTAAGGAATAATTTATGAATAAATATGTCCAAAGCAGTTTTGACTTACTCAGCAATATAAGATTTTTTAATCTTGCCACTAATGATCCAGACGCAGAATCAGTTTGGTCATCAACGCTCTTTTATATTCCTAAATATAATCCATTAAGTTTAATTTGGTATTCAAAACAAGATACCCGACACAGTCAGGAGCTGTGTATGAACCCTTGTGTCAGCGGTACAATATACAGTAGCATCGCTATGCCTGACTCATCATTGATACTCGCAGGTTCTCAATTCATTGGCCATGCCTATCAAGTCCCCGACGATGAATTACAAGAAACATATGATTACTTCTTCCTGAAAACTTATCCGGATGAGAATATCAGAAAGAAAAAATCCCGTCCTATCTCTGATTATTATGGTAATGCGATACGCCGTTTCTACGAATTGAAAATTGAAGCATGGTGGGTGTATGACTCAACACTTTGGAGTGAGCACCAGGATGATGCCCGTGTTCCGGTGCCATTAAGTGACCTGCTCCATCCACCCCAAAATTAATGAATAAAACAAAATACATTTGAAAAATTCATAGAAAAAATAAATAGCAACAAGCTCCATTTCTTATTGGAGCTTGTTATTAGCTTCCCCATACATTCTTTACATAACTTTAATTTCAATAAAATCACCATTAATCTGATTAATATCAACTTACTCCATCATCATTCGTGATAGATACATAGCATTGGTATTGCATATTATTCTCATTAGTACTTTAATTCAAAATAATTAATGCACTTTTTTCTTGTGAATTTTGCTTTATTGAGGATAATAATTCTCATAATCACTAACTTTCTAATTTTGACGGAATGTTATATGTTATTGACTCCAAATCAAAGCTATAAAATTCTGGGATTCTTTCCACAGATAAATCCAGCATACAGACAGAAGTTATTATCTCTGGGAATGCTGCCCGGCTCCACATTTCAGGTCATCCGGGTAGCACCCTTGGGCGATCCCATTCAAATAGAAACACGCAGAGTCAATCTTATCCTCCGTAAAAAAGACTTAGCACTCCTCACATTAGCAGTAAATTCAGCAGAATGAAGTCCAAGTTCATTACAGTCTAAACTGAATGTAATGACATGCAATATTCCTAATCAGTAAAAAGTATGATGAAGCAATTAACTATAGGTTTGATCGGTAATCCCAACTCTGGGAAAACCACTTTATTTAACCAACTTACAGGCTCCCGACAACGAGTCGGTAACTGGTCTGGGGTGACAGTTGAACGTAAAACCGGGCATTTTTCTACCCAAAATCATCACATAGATCTTGTAGACCTTCCCGGTACTTATTCTCTTACTACCATTTCTGAACAAACTTCGATTGACGAGCAAATTGCCTGTCACTACATACTGAGTAGTGAAGCTGATATGTTTATCAACGTCGTTGATGCTTCGAATCTGGAACGTAATCTCTATCTTTCGTTGCAACTTATCGAGCTTGGCATTCCCTGTATTCTTGCCCTGAACATGTTGGACATCGCCAAAAGCCAACATATCAACATTGATATCGCGGCACTGGAACAACGCCTTGGTTGTCCAGTGATCCCACTCATTTCTACCCGTTCTACAGGGATAGACGCGCTGAAAGATGCCATTGACCAATATCAACAAACTCTTCGGCCTGTGTTGGTTGATTACCCCAAAACCTTATTGCAGGAAGTCGCTCTTCTCGCCGGCCAGATCTCAGAGAAATTCAATCCACAACAACGTCGTTGGCTCAGCTTACAGGTACTGGAAGGAGATATTTACAGCTTTACACGTTCGGGCCTGACTCAGGAGCAACTGACTGAAAGTAAAACCCGCCTGCAACAGCAGCAAATTGAGGAGCCGGAACTTATTATTGCTGACGCCCGCTACCAAACGATTAACGCACTGTGTCTGGCAGTCACTGATATCCACTCCGCAATCCCTAATAAACTGACTCAGACGATGGACAGAGTTATCCTCAATCGTTGGCTAGGTGTACCTATCTTTCTGTTTGTCATGTACCTCATGTTCGTACTGGCGATTAATATTGGTGGTGCCTTACAACCTATCTTTGATGGTGCTTCTTCTGCTATTTTCATTGATGGTATGCAGTGGCTCGGCTATACACTCCACTTCCCCGACTGGCTGACGATTTTCCTTGCGCAGGGTATCGGAGGTGGTATCAATACCATGCTGCCATTGGTTCCACAGATCGGCATGATGTACCTGTTTCTTTCTTTCCTTGAAGACTCTGGCTATATGGCCCGGGCAGCATTTGTGATGGACAGGTTGATGCAATCTTTGGGATTGCCGGGTAAATCCTTCGTCCCACTGATTGTTGGCTTCGGTTGTAACGTCCCTGCCGTGATGGGTTCCAGAACGCTGGATGCTCCACGTGAGAGACTGATTACTATCATGATGGCACCATTTATGTCCTGTGGTGCACGGCTGGCTATTTTCGCCGTCTTTGCCGCAGCCTTCTTTAATAAACAGGGCGCAAGTATTGTCTTTTCTCTGTATATCCTCGGCATTGTCGTTGCTATCCTGACAGGCTTGCTGCTCAAATTCACCATAATGCGGGGAGAAGCATCACCTTTTGTTATGGAGCTGCCGGTATACCATATTCCCCATGCCAAAACCCTGCTAATCCAAACCTGGCAGCGTCTGAAAGGATTTGTGATCCGTGCGGGTAAAGTGATTGTCGCCGCTAGTATGTTTATCGGCGCTCTCAATAGTTTTTCTTTCTCTGGCAAGACCGTGGACAATATCAACGAATCTGCTCTGGCGTCTGTCAGTAAAGTCATCACTCCGATCCTTCAGCCTATCGGTGTACATGCTGAGAACTGGCAGGCAACTGTCGGCCTGATCACGGGAGCAATGGCAAAAGAGGTCGTTGTCGGTACACTGAATACGCTTTATACCGCTGAAAATATCACTAAACAACCCTTCAATCCGGATGAATTTAATTTGCTGGATGAGCTGAAAGGTTCAGTGACAGAAACATGGGATAGTTTGAAAGAAGCATTGACTCTCAGTGCTTTGTCTAACCCGATTGAAGCCAGCAAAGGCGATGGCGATATGGACAGTAGTTCTATGGGAGTGATGAGCGTTAAATTTGGTTCAACTATCGCAGCCTATAGCTACCTGATTTTCGTGCTGTTATACGTTCCCTGTGTTTCTGTAATGGGAGCTATTGCCCGTGAGACCAGCCGTGGCTGGATGACTTTTTCCATTCTATGGGGATTAAACGTCGCCTATTCTCTGTCTGCGCTGTTCTATCAGGTCGCGACGTTTTCTGCACATCCGCAAAGCAGTTTGCTCACTATTCTAGCTGTCATTCTGTTTAATATATTTGTCTTTATTGGCTTACGTCGCGCACGCAGTAAAGTCACAATTGCACTTAATAGTACCAAAGATCACAGCACCAAAGACCGAAACTGCGAATGTTCCGGCGGTAGCTGTCACTAGGAGCCATTATGATTAGCCTGTTGCAAGTCCGGGATACCGTTGCCCTTAATGGACGTACCGATGTTAGATCGTTGAGCCATCAGCTTTCAGCACCACAGTCCATAGTAGAAGCCATGCTCAAGCAACTGGTGATAATGGGTAAATTGGAGGAAGTGGATATTTCCTCCTGCCTGAGTGGTGGCTGTAAGCAGTGCCCGGAAACACAAAAATGCGAGATTAAGGCGTATCAATTAGTGATAAAAGATTAAACAATATCTCATATTTCCCTCATTAAGAATACTTAAGCAGCTTGCCTAAGATAGACAAATGTCATATATTTTTTATGACATTTGTCATTTTTGGGGAGTGATTTATGAGAATCTATGTACCAAATGATACGGTCGGTAAGAAAGCTCTCTGGCGCTCTGTAGGACTGCCAGCAAACCGGGGAAGTGATCTGATCGAAACCTTACAAGCTGGATTACCACTTGATGTGCTGGATAATCTTCATCGAGACTCAGAAATATCTAAGGCCGATATTCTTCGCATTGCTGGTATCAATGAACGTAATGTTGCACGTCGTAAAAGTTCTAGTCGCCCATTTTCACCTGATGAAAGCGAACGTATAGCTCGCTTGGTTCGCGTGTTTGATGCAGCCATCAATTTCTTCAATGGTGATAAAAAAGCGGCCTATCATTGGCTTAAGGAGCCTGTTAAAGGGCTAGGTAATATTGCACCGATTTCCCTTATCTCAACAGAAAGCGGGGCTCTTGAAGTGATGGATCTCATTGGCCGCCTGGAACATGGTGTTATTGCATGATTTTTTACCGATTAGTAAAATCCATTCATGCCAATGAAGCATGGACGGGGTATGGTGCCAAAAGATTTGGGGGGCGCTGGAATCATAAGGGATACCATGCTGTCTATGTGTCCAGCTCCATCGCCCTTGCTATACTAGAATTGTATGTCCACACCTCAAAAGAAAGCCTTCTTGAAGAATACCAGCTATTTTCTATTGAATTAGCAGATAAAAATGTGGATTACCTGGATCACAGCTATCTTCCTGATAACTGGAGGCGTGATCCCGCACCTGTTTCAACTATGGATATAGGTAGTGGCTGGTTAAGTGCGGCAGAAAATCTCGCCCTGATCATTCCTTCTTGTATCGTTCCTTACGAAAACAACGCCATTATCAACCCGAACCACCCTAAATTTTCTAAGTCCATTGAATCAGTTAAAGAATTAGACTTTATATTCGACCAACGTCTAATTCGTTAACAACAGCACGGTAATTCATTTATCTATCGTGATAAATTGAAAAATAAAAACCGTTTTCTTATTATTACATATGCAGTTTTATTATTATTAATAACCTGAGGATACTAATATGCCTAAAGAGTTATTTGCTGCAACAATAGAATCTGCTGGTCACCTGAAAATGAAGTGCTCATCACGAGGTTTTACCTTTCATGTGGATGAACCCAAAAATTTGGGTGGAACAGATGAAGCCATGAACCCTGTAGAAGCACTTCTTTCAGCTTTCGGAGCCTGTCAGTGTATTGTAGCGAAAAGTTTTGCTCGCAAACATAAAATCAATTTAATCGATATTCAGATAAAAATGGAAGGCGAATTAGATACTGACGGTTTCACCGGTAAAAATAAAAATGCCAAAATCGGTTTTTCCAAAATCACGTCAAAATATTATATAAAGGCAGATAATACTGACCAAGAAATTCGCGACTTTATTCAATTTGTAGAAAGTAATTGCCCTATACTCGATACTATCGTCAATACGCCGGAAATGGTAACTGAAATTTATCCTGTCAGATAAGTGATAAATTCCCCGTAATATTTATTACCCATGACATTGTTGTTATGGGTAATTTTTTTATATGTAATTATCAATAAGCTATTTCACCATCCACAAAATCCATCAATACATCCACAAACTCATCAGGATGAGAAACAAATGGTGCATGAGCCGCATTGCGCATAGTGACAGAGCGGGTATGCGACCACTGGCTGTCAAGTAATGCCGCAATCTTGCGTGGCACTAAACCATCAAGATAGCCATAGATGCGTAAGAAAGGTAATTGAAGCTGTGCCAATTCAGCCCTCAAATCCTCTGTGCACAGCATTTCCAGCCCTGCATTGAGTACTTCCACGGTTGGCATCGGTTGGTTCAATACCACCGATTTCAGTAAACGGGCATCCTGACGCGCGCTATCTGTTCCCGACGTTTGCAGTGCCAGAAAACGCTCAATAGTTTTCTGGAAATCTTCGCTCAGTTGGTGTTTGAAAACGCTCAGAACAGTTGGTTTGATTCCCGGCCAATCCCCGTCTTCACTGAATTTTGGGGAAGATGCCACTGTGATTAATCCAGCCACGTGTTCAGGATGATCTAACGCAATCTGACTAGCAACCAATCCTCCCAACGACCATCCAAGCCACAAGGCATTTTTTGGTGCCTGTTGCCACACTGTCTCGGCCATCTCTTTCAGTGTCATAGCCGGATACAGCTGACTACGACCATATCCCGGCAAGTCCACTAAATGTAAACGAAAATGCGAAGCCAGTCGCGTTTCCACTGAACGCCAAACTTCAGCATTCAGCCCCCATCCATGCAGCATCACAATATCACGAGGAACTTCACCTAAAGTCTGCCAAAATAACTTACCCATTGTTATTCTCACCTTTAATTTGTCATCAGGGATTTTTCATCAAGGAAGAAAACTATGCTAACAATGGTTGGACACTGTTGGCTATGCCATCAAAATTTGTATTTTGCCCATCATGGAATCTGCCATATCTGCAACCAGGGACTAAAACGATTAGAACGAGTTTGTCCGCGTTGCGCGTTACCTGCCGAATCCAGTGATTTCCTCTGTGGCCGCTGCCTGAAAAATCCACCTCCATGGCAACGGCTTATCGCTGTTACTGATTACGTTCCACCGTTGAGCCAGCTTATCCGTCGTTACAAATATCATGGCTCACCACAAATAGCGACAGTATTGGCTCGTCTGTTTCTTCTGCATTGGTTACAAGGTTATCGTGAAGGCCGTTGGAGCAAACCGGATTACATACTTGGCATTCCCCTGTACCATCAGAAGCGCTGGCGGCGAGGGTTTGACCAGGTTGAACTTATCATCAACCCTTTGGCACGTTGGTTGCGATGCCAATATCAACCCAATATTTTACAACGCACACGTGCTACACTCACACAACGGGGCTTATCTGCCGCCCAAAGGAAAACCAATCTTAAGCATGCCTTTCAATTGCGCGGCAATTTTACTGATCAACATGTCGCCATTTTCGATGATGTGATCACCACAGGCACAACTCTGCACGAAACCACACAGTTGTTAATTCGTGCGGGTGCCCGCTCCGTGCAAGCGTGGGCAATATGCCGAACCTTGTAGTTCCTTCATGAATGGGCGTATTATAACCAACTAGAACAGTCAACTATTGAGCAAATGACATGATTAATATTACTGAAGCAGCGCAAGCGCACTTTGCCAAGCTACTGGCAAATCAAGAACCGGGTACACAAATCCGCGTTTTTGTCATTAATCCAGGAACGCCGACGGCGGAATGCGGTGTTTCCTATTGCCCACCTGATGCTGTTGAAGCCACTGATACCGAATTAAAATTTGACAAGCTTTCTGCCTATGTTGATGAAGTCAGTGCTCCTTTTCTGGAAGAGGCTGTCATTGATTTTGTGACTGACCAGCTTGGCTCCCAACTGACCCTGAAAGCACCAAACGCCAAGATGCGTAAAGTGGCTGACGATGCACCACTGATTGAGCGCGTTGAATATCTCCTGCAATCACAGATCAATCCTCAACTCGCAGGTCATGGTGGCCGTGTCAGCCTGATGGAAATCACCGATGATGGTTATGCCATCCTGCAATTTGGTGGTGGTTGCAACGGTTGTTCTATGGTCGATGTCACCCTGAAAGAAGGGATTGAAAAACAGTTATTACAGATGTTCCCTGAACTGAAAGGCGTCAAAGACCTGACCGAACATCAGCGTGGCGAACACTCTTACTACTAATTTTATTTTCTGTTCTTAGTACTTCTGCCCGCTTGATCATGCCTTCCCAATACCAAAATTGGGAAGGCTGTAGAGTTATGAAATAAGATTATTAAGAAACTAACACCTTAAAATGAAAATTTAAGAAATAACATTGAGTATTTATGGATCATTTTCAAACAATAAGCTCTGAACAAGCCTACCAAAACTGGCTCGATAAAAGCGCCCTGATGGTGGATATCCGTGATCCGCAAAGTTTTCGTGCAGGGCATGTAGCAGGTGCATTTCATTTAACGAATGAAACTATCAATAAATTCCTGCAAGAAGCTGATTTTGACCAACCGGTCATGGTGATGTGTTACCACGGGCACAGCAGCCAAGGCGCCGCCCAGTACCTAATCAATATCGGTTTCGAAACCGTATATAGCGTTAACGGTGGCTTTGAAGAGTGGAAAAAAGATTATCCTCATGCTGTTCATTCTGACTAAGTTTTAATCTTTTGCTATTTACTATGGCGTCTTTAAGTACGGTGTCTTTAACTGCGGTACAGTCCATTTCTGCATAACAAGCTCCTGTGCCATTAACCCCAATTTAAGGCAGATAAAACGCACAATGATCCATGTAACTTCAATATCTAACCCAAGACTGGCTCAAGCCTTCATTGATTATATGGCGACGCAGGGTATTCATCTGACCATGCGTCCTGCCAATGAACCGCATGTGGTTGAATTATGGCTGGAAGATGAAAGCCAATTAAATTTTGTTGAACAAGAACTCAACACATTTGCCCGTGATCCGCTTAATGAACGCTATCAAGCTGCTAGCTGGCAAACAGGTAAATCGAACATACCTTTGCAATACCATAACAACCTGAGCTGGAACACGCTGAAAAGCCAATCCGGCCCATTAACTGTCGCCATAATTGCGCTCTGTATTCTGGTTTATCTCTGGATGCAGTTTACTGGAATTAATGAGGTTATGCGCTGGCTGGCATGGCCCAATAATGAGCAATATCTGGAACTGTGGCGCTGGATCAGCCCCATATTACTGCACTTTTCATTGCTACATATCCTGTTTAATTTGGCGCTTTGGTGGTATTTCGGTAGTCAGGTTGAAAAAAATATTAACACAGCAAAACTGATTGAAATAACAATAGTTTCTGCATTTTTCAGTGGTTGGGCACAATCGTTGTTCAGTGCCTCGCATTTTGGTGGGCTTTCCGGTGTGGTCTATGCTCTGATCGGTTATGTTTGGCTGACAGGAGAAATGTCTCCCGGAAAGGGAGTCAGCGCTCCCAGAGGGCTTATCGCTATCTCGGTTATTTGGTTATTCGTTGGCTATTTCAATATGTTTTCGCTCAATATCGCCAATGCAGCCCATTTTTCAGGCTTAATCATCGGGTTATTGATGGGATTATGGGACAATTTACGCAAACCAAAAAATGAATAATATTCCAAATAAAGTCAGTCAATTATAATTAATTTAGGTAAAACATTAGGGGAATGTTGTGAAGCAAACTCAGCGACATGATGCAATAATCGAGCTGGTGCGTCTTCAAGGTTATGTCAGCACTGAAGAACTAGTCGAGCACTTTGACGTCAGCCCACAAACAATCCGGCGTGATTTGAACGAATTGGCCGACAAAAATAAAATCCAACGTCATCACGGCGGTGCCGCTTTACCCTCCAGCTCCGTCAACACGGCTTACCATGATCGCAAAATTATGTGGTCAGATGAAAAAGCCCGCATTGCCCGGCAAGTTGCCACCCAGATCCCAAATGGTGCAACCTTATTCATTGATATTGGCACCACCCCGGAGGCAGTAGCTCACGCACTAATCGATCATCGGGATTTGCGGATTGTCACCAACAACCTTAATGTTGCAACTCTGCTCATGGGAAAAGAAGATTTCCGCCTGATCCTGGCAGGTGGCGAAATACGTTCCCGTGATGGTGGCATCATTGGTGAAGCAACACTGGATTTCATCTCCCAATTCCGCCTTGATTTCGGTATCCTCGGCATTAGCGGCATTGACTCTGATGGTTCTCTGTTAGAGTTCGATTATCATGAAGTCCGAACCAAACGCGCAATTATCGAAAATTCGCGCTGCGTCATGCTGGTTGCAGATCATTCCAAATTTGGCCGCAGCGCCATGGTTAACCTCGGTACTATGAACCTGATCGATTTTCTGTTCACGGATAAAGCACCACCATCCAACATTCAGAAAATCATCGAACAATATAACGTTAAACTGGAACTGTGTTAAAACCAGGATCATGTTAGTTATACTTTGTTAATGTCCCGCCTAGAAAAACAGGCGGGCTATTCCCACCCCCACGTTTTTCCTGTTCACAACTTCAGACACTCTTCCTTGTCTCCCCACAGTAACGCACTGCCTATGATTTGCTTCTGACAATTTCCTTATTAATCTTATATATAAGGATAACTATTTGTTATCTGCATCACGCAAATATGTTTTTTCCTCGTTAATAGTTGGCGATTGATGAATTTTTGATTACAATTCTTGAGCGAAAACGAACATTAAAGAACTGTTTCGAACATTTCAGAGGGTATGCAATGGAAACCAAAGACTTAATTGTTATTGGCGGCGGAATCAACGGCGTTGGTATTGCGGCAGATGCTGCTGGCCGAGGACTTTCTGTCCTGCTGTTAGAAGGCCAAGACTTAGCCAGTGCCACGTCATCAGCCAGTTCCAAACTGATCCACGGTGGCCTGCGCTATCTGGAACATTATGAATTCCGACTGGTCAGTGAAGCACTGGCAGAACGCGAAGTCTTATTAAAACTGGCTCCCCACATTGCATTCCCTATGCGTTTTCGTCTTCCACACCAGCCACACTTGCGCCCGGCCTGGATGATCCGCATTGGCCTGTTCCTTTACGATCACTTGGGCAAACGTGTGAGTTTGCCGGGTAGTAAGGGGCTGAAATTCGGTGCAAACTCAGTTCTGAAACCTTCCATTAGCCGTGGCTTTGAATATTCTGACTGTTGGGTTGACGATGCACGTCTGGTCGTGCTGAATGCGCAGGAAGTCCAAAAACATGGCGGTGAGGTCCGTACCCGTACTCAAGTCACCCGTGCATGGCGTGAAAATGGCTACTGGATGGTAGAAGCCAAAGATCTCCCCACGGGTGAGACCAAAATATGGCAGGCAAAAGGTCTGGTTAACGCAACTGGTCCGTGGGTTAAGAGCTTCTTTGATAACGGCCTGCACCTGAAATCTCCTTATGGTATCCGTCTGATCAAGGGCAGCCACATCGTTGTACCTCGCGTTCACGATGAGCCTCAGGCCTATATCCTGCAAAACGAAGATAACCGTATCGTATTTGTGATCCCGTGGAATGATGAATTCTCCATTATCGGTACAACAGACGTTGAATACAAAGGCGATCCAAAAGAAGTCAAAATCGATAATCAAGAAATCGATTATCTGTTGAAAGTTTATAATGATCACTTCAAGAAGCAACTTAGCCGTACTGATGTGGTCTGGACTTACTCCGGTGTGCGCCCATTATGTGATGATGAATCTGATTCACCACAGGCTATCACCCGTGATTACACGCTGGATGTTCAAGATGAGCAGGGGCAAACACCATTGTTGTCTGTCTTCGGCGGTAAACTAACGACTTACCGTAAACTCGCCGAACATGCAATGGATAAACTGGCACAATATTATCCAAACGCTGGTAAAGCGTGGACTAAAAATAGCAAACTGCCTGGTGGAGAGCTGGAAGGCTATGACCGCGATGGATACGCACGTTTACTGCGTCAACGCTATAATTGGTTGCCAGAAGGAGTAGCGCGACGTTATGCCCGCACTTACGGCAGCAATAGCAACATCATTCTGCATGGTGCAAATGAGCTGGCAGATTTGGGCGAATTCTTTGGTAACAGTCTGTACGAAGCCGAGCTGCGTTATCTGGTAGCACATGAGTGGGTCACTCAGTTGGATGATGCAATCTGGCGTCGCACCAAGTTGGGTATGTGGCTGACTGATGAACAAAAACAGCGTATTGCTGACTGGTTGGTGCAGAACGTTAAGTCAACGCAATCACAAGATTGATTTAATCTGGCCCGTTAAAATGTTTGCAAAATGGCGGTAATCTTTTATCGCCATTTTCTATTTCCACCATTAGGGAAGCAATAATAAAAGATACCCAAATGATTGGAGAAAGTTACCGTTTTTATTTTTCTCATTTCTATCTTCAATTTCTATTAGCACATCATTTGCTGTAATTTTCATCAATAATAACCCTATGCTATATCAGCACAATCATCAAAAATAAAACTTGAGAACAATAAATATACGTATTTTGTCTTTTCTTACAGCAGAATAGAATAAAACTTAATAGGATTAAAATAAAAAATGTAACTATCCAATTAATTACTTTGCGGCAGAACAAAGAACAAAATATAATCAAACTGTTTCATAAGATGACAAATAGTGAAGCAAAAATCACCACCCAGGCGGAAAAATACAGCAGACATAGAAGCGAGAAACAAGTAATTTCCCTATATTCTCCCATAATGCTTATTTTTATATCTTCAATGCAAAATTGAAATATATCTTCAAAATATTGATAATATTAGTTTTTATTATTTTTTAAATTTTCATTTATTTCGTAATTGTGATATTACTCCCTTTTCTTTAATTCGCTTATTGCGGTTTATGTTCAAATTTATGAAGATAAACGAGAATGGATAAAAACTTGTAATGATGAGTCAAACATTCATTAAAAAAGAGGGGATTGCGCAATCATTTTTGGCTCGTTATCTCCTCTCTGAACAATGTGGCAACCGCCTGAAAACCATAGAATTACTGGCAAAAGAGTGTGGGTTGTCCGTAGGTTTAATGCAGGCAGCATTAAAATCTCTCGAACAATCACAGGCGGTTGGGATTAAGCGTCGTGGTCGGAATGGCAGTTTTCTCTCGCATATTAACCACAAATTGTTGCTGGAATACGCCGATATCGGCAATGTGGTCTGTGCAATGCCCCTTCCTTATACCCGTGCCTATGAGGGTCTGGCCAGTGGTTTAAAAGCATTATGTGCAGGAGTTCCTTTTTACTTTGCGCATATGCGAGGTTCAGATATCCGCATTGAATGCTTACTGAATGGAGTCTATGACTTAGCAGTAACATCAAGACTTGCCGCAGAGCAACACCCAGAAATTAAAGATATTTATATTGCGCTATCACTAGGGACACAAAGTTATACAGACAGACATCGATTAATCTTTCGTCAGGGCGAGATGGAATGCATCCGTCGTGTAGGGTTAGACAGCACGTCAGCCGACCAGAAAATAATGACAAATCAGTACTTTGCAGGAAAAGAAATTGAGCTGGTCGAGGTCTCTTATCATGAATGTCTGAATCAAATCAAAAAAGGCCACATTGACGCGGCCATCTGGAATGTCGGGCAAGGTCACGAGCTAATTGCAGAGGGCCTGATGACCCAACTTCCGGACGACAGTGAATGTTTTATCAAAGCTTCCGAAGCCGTTATCCTTGCCCGTAAAGATAATATTCCTATCCAACAGCTTTTGCATACTATGGTTGACAGAGATGCTCTGCTGACTCACCAACAGAATGTGGTAGCGGGTATTATCGAACCCATTTATTGACCTCTATTAACCAATAGCAAGCATCGATCAAAACAAGTAATAACCAAAAAATAAATTCTGACGTGTAACAAAAAAGTGATGGTAGAACAACGGTTAGCTATCCTGTTGCAAGGTGGTGTCATCGATAAAGATATCTACGATAACATGCTTGATGTCGTGCATATTCTGGAAGATATCTGGTTGATCCCTGTCCGTCATCCACAAGGTGAAATGGCGCTTACCCATATGGCAAGTGCTTTCATGCGATCACGTCGTGGCGAAATCGTTTCCCCTATAGAAAAAGAAATTCTGGAAAAAATAGAGCGATCCGGATATTACTCACAACTACTCACAATTCATCATTCCCTGCTGGAGAAATTTACACTCACCCTACATCCTAATGAAGAAGGCTATCTGTTGATAAATTTATATGGTTTAATACTTGCAACAAAAACTCATTGATCTTTTTTATACTATAAATATTCAAAAAAATGAAGATTAATATTCTTCAATAGTTTTTATTTTTCGCACAGACGAGCTGCTTTGCAGCTATGAAGGGAAATCTATGTTTATTAATGCATTAAAAAAACAGAACCCTAAATTGATTGAAGTAGCAAAAAGTCTTTGGCAGCAAGGCGTTATCTTACCAGATACTTACATCATTGATGTCGACCAAGTGTTAAATAATGGCCAACATTTACTGCAAACAGCAAAGCAACATGGTATTGAACTCTATTTGATGACCAAACAATTTGGTCGTAATCCCTGGTTGACCAAGAAACTGATTGAACTCGGTTATCCTGGTGCCGTGGCTGTAGATTTCAAAGAAGCCTATAGCCTGAGCCAACACGACATACCGTTATGTCACATTGGTCATCTGGTACAGACGCCAACTCACCTGATAGAAACCATGCTTAAGCGTAATCCTGAGATAATCACAGTATTTTCAATAGAAAAAGCTCAGGCAATATCGGATGCGGCTGAGAAATTAGGACGCGTTCAGCCCATCATGCTGAAAGTCTTTACTCAACGTGATATGTCCTTTACTTGTCAAGAAGCAGGCATTCCCTTTGATGAGATCGACAAAGCTGTTGATGCTTTAAAACAAATGCCGGGTATTAAACTATGTGGCCTGACCCATTTTCCTTGTCTGGCATGGAATGAGCAGTATCAGACAACTTTGCCAACCGTCAATTTGCAGACACTTATCAGAGCACGCAATAAACTTGCACAACTCGGTGTTTCCCTTTCACAAATCAATGCACCTTCTGCAACAAGCTGTAACACCATTCCCCTGTTAGCGAAATATGGTGCAACTCATTTAGAACCCGGACATGCTCTGACCGGAACAATACCTGCCAATGCCATTGGCCGAGAGCCTGAACATATCGCTATGGTTTATGTATCAGAGATATCCCATCACTACGATGGCAACAGTTATTGTTATGGTGGCGGCTACTACAAACGCAGCCACATGAAGCATGCATTGGTTTTTCCTGCCAAGAATCAAGAAAACAATAGTTCATATAAGACAGTACGCATATTACGGTTAGGTGAACCTTGTATTGATTACCATCTGCCATTAGCAGGCTCCCATCCTATCGGTAGCCCAGTCATTATGTGTTTCCGCGCTCAAGTTTTTGTGACCCGCAGCGATGTCGCCTTAATTTCAGGTATTCAGTCAGGAGAACCCAAGCTGGAAGGTATTTATGACAGCCAGGGTAACTGGAAAAACAATGGCTATACCCAATAAATACTCAATAGAGGTATTACAGTTAATATTATTCCGCCCTTAAATAATGTTATTTTCGCTATAGTCGATTTACAGCATGATGCTGCGTAACTATTTTTTTACGGAATAGTTATGTTTTGTTTATGGAATAGTTATGGAATACCAGAAAAAGACTGGGAATACCCCCACACATTCCGCTCCGTATTCCTCATCCAGGATTGATACATCAGGCTACACCTATGTGCATGAGCATTTACATATTGATCTATCCGAAGCTAAAGGCAACCTCGATTGTCGGTTAGATCAATACGAGCTAATTGCTAATGAACTTCGCCACCTGTATACGCTAGGATTACGCAACATTGTGGAAGTCACCAACCGCTACATGGGACGCAATGCCCCCTTTCTGCTGAATTTGGTACGTGATACCCACGTCAACATCCTCGCATCAACGGGTTATTATAAACAGCCTTTCTTCCCTGCCCATTTCAACGAATTAAGCATACAAGACATTGCCGAAGATATGATCACTGACATTGAAACAGGCATTGACGGTACGGAGTTAAAAGCCAGCGTCATTGCAGAGATCGGCTCCAGTTTCGGGCAAATCACCGAAGATGAACGAAAAGTATTTGCAGCGGCAGCTCTGGCTCATCATGCAACCGGGTGTCCTATTTCCACCCACACAACGTTAAGCACTATGGGGCGTGAACAATTGGCGCTCCTCAGGGAATTTGGTGTTTCCCCTGAACATGTGGCGATTGGTCATTGTGACCTGAAAGACAATCTGGACACAATTATTCCCCTACTTGAAGAAGGTGCATGGGTACAATTCGATACTATTGGTAAAAACAATTACTATCCAGACAGCCGCCGCATTGCGATGTTGCAGGCGGTTGCCAAACGTGG
>NZ_CAWMEB010000037.1:0-11144 GCF_963866145.1 Xenorhabdus sp. NBAII XenSa04 | reverse complement strand
GGCGGGCATTAATGCGCGAGTACCAGTGCAGTGAACTGGAAGCCGCGGTGTTGGTGGCCAGAAAAATGGATATTGTACGTGGATTACGTCTTGAATCCAATGGGTGACCGTCGTTTAATTTTCATGTTCGAAAAAAGAATTAAGCGCGGTACTTAAGCTGTTTTTTCGGCATGTTACCCCTTTCAGCATTAATGAAAAGGGTTACAATTCGTGGTGCAAAAAATCCAATCCCGTCGCTTCAGCAGGGCGAAATCTTCAATTGTCGGCCTGTTAAGCCTGTCACTCAGTTTTCCCGGTCAGGCTATGCCAGAAGAACAAACCCAAGACCCGCAGGTACAAAAACTGGCTGAAATCACCACCCAATGGGGGCAACTGACTCAATCGCAGTCACCCAGCGAAGCGGCAAAAACAATGGCTGCACAGCAGTTATCGTCTGCGGTCACATCAACACTGACACCGTGGTTGAACCAATATGGCAATGCCCGTCTCACACTCCCTTTCGACAGCCACTTTTCGTTAAAAGACGTTTCATTTGATGGGTTGTTGCCTTTTTATCAATCGGTTTCAGGTACGGCATTCAGTCAGCTCGGGGTAAAAACCCACCACGGTCAGACAACAACGGCAGTCGGATTCGGCTATCGTTATGTCGACGATAATGGGTTATGGGGTGCCAATATCTTCTGGGATGCGTTGTGGCCGGAGCAGCATCACCGTTATAGTCTTGGGTTAGAAGCCTGGCACGATAACGTCAAACTCTCTGCCAATCTTTACCAGCGTTTATCCCATTGGAAGCCCTCCCGGCTCACAGATTTCGATGCAAGACCCGCCAATGGCTGGGATATTCAGGCTGAAGCATATTTACCTGCTTTTCCTCACTGGGGCGGGCAGTTGAAGTATGAACACTATGACGGACAGGAAGTCGCGTTATTCGGTGAATCAGAACGCCAGAAAAACCCGTACAGTGTCACCGCCAGGCTGACTTACACGCCCGTGCCGTTCGTGACACTGGGCGCCGATTTTCGGCAGGGTAAACAAGGTGTCAGTGAAAACCGTTTTACCCTGAGCCTCAATTATCGGTTGGGTGTTCCATTCAGCCAACAATTTGATCCAAACGCGGTCGCACCACTGCGCAGTCTGAGATCCAGCCAATTGGATTTTGTGAACCGACGCAGCGATATGGTGCTGGATTATCAGAAACAGACGATGATAACACTGGTCTTCCCCGCATCCATTAATGGGTATGAAGGCAAGGAAGTGACCTTTGTTCCCGTTATCCAGTCCAAATATCCGCTGGCACGTTTAGAGCTGGATACGGCTGAATTACAGCAGGCAAGAGGGAAAGTACTTGATCAACGGCCGGAGAAAGTGACGTTACGGTTGCCGAAGATCACGAAAAACCCCGTCCGGCTTTCGGGGATCGCCATCGACAGCCGGGGTAACTGCTCCAGCCGGGCAGAAATCATGATAGTGAGTCTGCCGACCGAAAAGCGATGGCAGGTGACAGCGAATAAAACGCAGGCCAAAGCCGATGGTCATGACAGTGTAAGTTACACCGTCCTTGTTACCGATCAGGAGGGGACTCCCATTCCCAATCAGGCCGTTATCTGGTCAAGTGATAAAGGCGAATTGTCCCAAACCCGGCAGAATACGGATACGCAGGGGCAGGCATCGGTCGTGCTGCGCAGCCGTCAGCAGGGGCTGCATGCGGTACGTGTTTCCGTGGGTGAAGAGGTTGCTGTTGCCCCTTCGGTACAGTTTGATACGGTGCTGATACCCGAAATTACTGTTGATAAGCATAACGTTAAGGCGGATGGGAAAGCGAGGGTAATGCTGACGGCAACGGTCAAAAGCGCAGACGGTCAACCTGTGCCGAATCAAGCCATTGGCTGGCAAACCAATCTCGGTCAGTTATCCGCTTTGTCATTAATGACTGATGCGAAAGGGCAGGCCACAGCGTATTTAACCAGCAAAGTATCCGGAAATGCAGAAGTGACGGTGGCGGTTGGCAGTGAAACGGCAATGTCTTCTCCTATCCGCTTTATTACCTCGCTAACGCACACGCTTCAGGCGGACAAACAAACCGCGATTGCCGATGGTCAGGACAGTATCCTTTATACGTTGAGCGTGCGCGATGCAGCGGAGCAACCCGTTGCCAACAGTAAAGTGCAATGGTCAGCGGATAACGGGCAATTGCTGGACAGGCAAGAGCAGACAAACAGCCAGGGGGAGGCAACAGCCTGGTTAGTCAGCCGCACCGCAGGGAGGGCAACGGTGAAAGCCGAGGTGGCGGGAAAAAACCTTGATGCTGCCCCGGTAACGTTTAAACGTTTGCTGAAACCGGCTATCACGGTGGACAAAGTCCGGGCGAAAGGCGATGGTCAGGATACTGTGGTGTTGACGGCCACGGTGAAAGATTCACTGGGATCACCCGTGGAAAATCAGTCAGTGAATTGGCAAACAGATCATGGCGTGTTGTCCTCAGAACGGACACAAACCAACCCTCAGGGACAAGTGCAGGTTCAGCTGAGGAGTACGTTTGCAGGGGAGCATCAGGTGCAGATCCGGGTTGGTGATAATAAAGTGGCCGCCCCTGTTGTCACGTTTGATGCAGTGCTGTTATCCACCATTCGGGCCAATAAAACCCGTGCCGCGGCGGATGGCGAAGATCGGGTGACTTTTACTGTCACGGTCACCGATATTCATGGGCAGGGGCTTGCGGATAAAGCGGTTGACTGGTCTGGAAATCTTGGCGAGATGATTTTTGCAGAAGACAGGACAGACCGTCAGGGAAATGCAACCGCAATCCTTGTCAGTCTTCATGCCGGGCATGCTTCGGTCACTGCTGACGTTGGTGAGCAGCAAGTCGTCTCCTCTGTGGAATTTATCCTGCCGTTACGCCTGGTTGATACCGTTGCCGTTGACAGCCAGGGTGGTAATGCCAACCAGAAATCGTTTGGTCTCCGGGGGCCTTCCGTACTCTGGCGTGGCGCAAAATTCCGCCTTGTCACGGCCGGCAATACAGGCCGGGTGAACTGGCAGAGTGATTCACCCTCGGTGACGGTATCGGGGGATGGGGTGACGGTGCAACAAAATCCTGACGGAGTCAGGCTCACCGGCACTGATGAGACCGGGCAACAGGTCGCACTGACCTTGACGGTTCACACCTGGTTTGAGCGCTCCGGCCTGACGGAAGATTTTTACTCGAATGCAAAACAGATTTGTCGGTCACTCGGCAGCCGGATTGCCTCCAAATATGCCCTTGAACGGTTATATGAGGAATGGGGGAATTTTTATCTTTATGAGGGCTGGACGCGGGATTTTTATGTGACCTCCACGGATTATCTGGCGGCCAGTTCAGGTTCCGCAGAGCATCAGGCAAAATGGGCGTTTTGGGCAGAAACAGATCGGTGGATGCGAAATGGCTGGGCGATGACAGGATTTGCGTGTAGTAAGTAGTGCTATTTAACACCGCTCTAATTATTTAGGAGGAATAAGTGGCTGTAGGTACGGCCACTTTAGCAATAAATATCAGAAAGTAAATAATCAAATCTCTTGAATATCTGGATCTGCAAATTGACGAAGAATATCTAGGTGGATATGCATATCTAATTTTTTGATATTTTCTAATTTAATTTCACCGCCTAATACAATCGCAGGTTCGAAACCAAAGATTTCGTGTTCACCTAATGGACCATATTTTTCTACAGCTTTGGAGAAAATACCTGTTTTTGTACTGCCTTTTAAATCAAAATCATCAGGTGATTTTATTCCAAAGAAAGAGGATATTTCTTGGTCTAACTTTTTCTTTTCTTTCTTGTATGCTCTTTTTTTCGAATAATTAATAGAGTTAAAAACACAAGATATTGTTAAATTAATTCCTGTATGTTCGCCACAAAGATAAAGTTTACCAAAGCCACTTCTGGCAATAACATGATAAGAGTCCATAGATTCGAATGGGGTATCTTCTAACCACATATCAACGATATCTTCATAGTCATCAGGATTGACAATGCTAAATAATCCATCTCTATAACTGTTCCAGCCTTCATGTTTCCAATAATATAATAATTGCCCAGGCAGTTTTCCCAGCCATTTATCTATGGCTTCGTCAGGGACTGCTCTGTGTTGAGTGGCCTCTCCCATATCTTCAATGAAAAGCTCAAAATCTTCATCCCGCATCACTTTTTCCCCTTACCTCGACACAATTCTAATTGTACATTCATTTTGGCATCACCCACTCCATTGTCCAGAGCTTCTTTAGCTGCATCATCAAGTGATTTGATACGTTTTCCATTCCAGCTACCACCGATGGCGCTGTTAATTCCTTTATCGCCCATTTTCTTAGGTGCATATTGACCATACCCTCCTGCTACCATATCAGGTTCATGCAACGCAGCCAATCCATCGAATATATCGTCTGCTTTTTTCTGTGATATTTTCTTCGCTTCTTTTGCAGGAACTCCTCGGTTTTTTAAACTATCATATATTTTTCCTTTTATATCTTCTTTAGTGTCATTTCGGAAATCCTCTTGTGCTTTCCCAGCCAGACTATTCCGCTTATTCTTCTTATAAGAATCCCGTGCCAATTTGAACTCTTCAGGCGACATATTATTAATCGCATCCTGCTGTCTGCGCAGTTGTGCAGAATATTCTTTCAAAAAAGCCTGACGCTCTTTCTCTGTTTTTAATCGCTTATAGCGTTTGCTGTTATAAGGATTAAAACACGGAACTTTAGTTTTTTTAGCCCCTTTGACTTTTCCGCCTTTTTTCTCTGGTTCGTCAGGTTTTCCTGTGTTCTCCTTCGGTTTTTCAACCTTATTGACCGTTTTTTTCTTTCCTTCTTTAGCGGTCACTTTTTCAATGGTTTTCCCGATATGCTTAATGCCTCCGACGATCCCTTTGACGACATTTTTAACAGCTCCTTTCGGGTTCAGGTCTCCCAGTAGTGCACCGGTCTCCTGATCTGAATTGTCTAATGTCACTCTGAGGTCATCAAACTTGTCGGTGGCAGTACTTTTTCTGGTCTCTTCAGCGGCTTCTGATAACACCCTAGCCTGTTCTTTATTGCCAAGGATATCATGCCACCTTGCGGCATCTTCCATATCACGTGCTGCTTCCATTTTGGCCGCAGGGTATGCAAGTTCCGCAAGATCCACCCCAAAATTCCAGGTATCTTTTGCCGCTCCCTTCCCCATTTCAACGGCGCTTTCATATACCTGACTGGCAAAGTTCTGTTCGTTCTGCGTACCGGGCTTGAGTACCGGGCTCGCTTCAGCAGGGGCAGTAGTGACTTGTGGAGGTTGCCCGACAATTTCACCGAAGGTATTGCCTTCCCCTGTTGCAGCATCATTGCGTGCTTTTTTTTCCAGTAAAGGTTTATCGCTCACCGTAAGCGGTGCTTTTTTGGTTTTTTTTACCATCGCCGTCTCCTTATGCGCCGTTCATCCAGAATTTATCCCCATGCCGCAGCAGCAGTTTGTTGCCTGCCCGGACACTTTTTGAGTGTTCTTTCGGGTGGCACTTACCCCCGACTGTGCCGCTTTTGATGCCATTCGCAACGCCGGGTTGATCACCCAGTGTCTGTGGCACAAAACTTTGGGCGAAGACAACCACGGGTTTGCCATTTGTCCGCACGGATTTGACTGGTACAGAGCTGTCTGCCAGTTTGGCCACCACCGGATAGGGAATGGGGGGCGTTGATGCACCCATCGGTGTTTTGCATACGTCAGGTACAATGCTGACGACCATCCATTGGGCTGCTGTCCGGGCGAAATAGTTATCAGCCATAATGCACCTCCCTGCCATCACCCAAATCAACCCTGACCAGAGGTGCAGCCGGATCCATCTCAAACCGGGCCTCCATCACCCGGATGCTGTCGTTAATCTCGGCGTGGTAGCGGTAGGTCATGGAGAGCGTGAGGGCTTCGCTGTCGATAATTAAGGTATCCGGATGCATCAGATCAGGTAACATTTCGCCATTCAACATTCTCAGCAGCATAAAAGGGCGATGTCCCGGTAGCTGCACCCGCAGTGTGCCCTCACGGGTTAAATGAAACAGGCTGATACGGATATTATTATCCGGATGGTCGATTTGCTGATCTTCCGGCGCGTTATTCCAGTAGCTGAAATCAAAATCATCGGGGAGATATGGATGGCGCTCTTTCAGCCAGGTGTCATCGTAGGTGCCGGCTTTTATGCGACGGGGCAGCCAGGGACGACCAATTATACCGAACCCTGCCGGCAGGCAGCCGGGGTCTTTCATGGCAGCCGGCTGCCCTGTGCATTGGTCCATGTGTTTCCCGGTAACAGGCGCACCAAAGTGTTCAAGGCGTGGAGCCGGATAACGGGAAAGGTTTTTCGCTTCCACATACCACGGTGTGACAAATCCCGTGCCAATCGGATTGTATTCGAAAGTGGCATGGGCAATGGGAGCCTCTTCTTTTTCCGGATGCTGTTCCCGTTGCTCATCGGACAGCCTGAATCCATCTGCCACGGCAGCGGCGGCTTCATCATTTGCGTAGATCTTACACTGGCCGCCAAAGGCATACCGGTAGTCTATCGGTAGTTCCGTGAATTTTTGCGGCGGGGTCAGTTGCCATTCCCCTTCTGGGGAACGTTGAAACTCGCGTTCTCCCCACACCAGTAAGGTTTTATCGATAAGGGGTTGCCGATCCGCTGTTGTGACGAGTAACCGGACAGGGACTCTTTCAGCCGGAATGCCCGCTGGTGCATAGGCCACCCCGTTGACAATCACATCACATTTCGGTTTTAAGGGAGCCAGATCACTTTCCAGCCGGACAGAAGACAAGTTAAGTTCACCGCTGAATTCATCCTGCAATGCCAGCTCCCCGAACGGCTCGGTTAATACGGCCTGATAATACGGTCCGTTGCCGACAGGCTGGAGCTGATAGACGATTTTCATCGCGACAACATGATATTCTTCGTCTTCGGTATCCAGCATCTTGTAGTGCATGACCGAAAAGGGTGTCAGATTCTTAAATTCCATCGTAAAGCTCCTTAATTCAGGTCAATGTCCTGTGCGCTGATTTGAATGGCATCACTGGCCTGAAACAGGAAGTTATTCCCCTGAATCGTGACATTACCCAGCTTGTCCATGCGCAGGACGCTGTTGCCACAGCGCAGCTCAATCACTGTGCCTGCAGTAATGGATAAGGATTCACCCACATCCAGTGTATCTGTCAGGCCAATGGTCTCTTCCCGGTGTTCGTAGACATAAATGGTCTGGTTTTTTTCGACCGTTTCACTGTGGTTCGCCAGCACGTGGGTATTACGATCATTGAGTACTTTGGTGTTCATGTCTTTTTGTGCATGAATAAACACTTCCTCACTACCTTTCGCATCCTCAAACCGCAGTTCATTAAAACCTTTGCCTTTGTGGGTCTTGGTTCTGAAAGTAGTACGGGTTTTCTGGGCCGGTAAATCCAGTGGCGGGCGGTTCAGACCGTTATAAACACAGCCGGTGACAATCGGCCGGTCAATATCCCCGTTGAGATAGGAAATGATCACTTCCTGTCCGATACGCGGGATGGCCATAAAGCCAAAACCGTTGCCGTTCCAGCCCTGTGCTACCCGCACCCAGCAGGACGCACCGTCATCCGCCTTGTCATAGCGGTTCCAGTGGAAATGCACTTTGATGGCCCCGTCTTTATTGACGAAGATCTCTTCCCCCTCCGGCCCAACGACAGTGGCGGTTTCATCACCATCGGCCTGTGGCCTGTAATGGAACGGGGGACGCCAGTCGGCGAGACCATCAATAAAGCTGAAATGATTACTGAGCGTTGTGCCATCACCACTGTTATCGCCCAGTGCTTGCGGGCATCGACCGTGATGGCTGATACCGACAATCTGCCAGCGGGCATTGAGCGGCAGGTGTGGGTGACTGATGATTTCGAAGATTTTGCCCGGCATCAGTTTGATGCAGTTGCTGCTGCCGCTGCCGGTCTGTTTCTGGTTATCCAGGGCATCATGGCGGTATTTGAGAAACGGTTTGGCGGCGGCATCTTTCTGAAAACGCCCGTAACTTTCAAACACGGTATAGGGGGTTTGGGTGCCAAAATCACGAAACCCCTCGCTGCTTTGCATATGGGAGAGGTGATAGCGGGGATTATCGTAGTTAAAATCTTTGTGGAGGCTGCGCTGCGGACTCATCCCGACCCCCAGCCGTACCTGATAAATCGTATCTATACCCAGCGCGGTTTCCGGTTGCGGACTGTAAGTCAACGGTAATCCCGCAGTCATGCCTAAATGGCTGTCGCTGAAAAACAGGGTCTCATCCTCGAACCAGAAGCTGATGCCTTCTTCTGCTGCCAAGCGGCTGAAAAAGGCATAATCCGATTCCCGCTTCTGGGTCACATATTCTCTGTCCTGATGGGGATCGTAGAGTTTCGAATCGGCCCGGACTTTATGTTTTTTCAGTAAGCCACTCAGAATGGCCGGCACATTTTGCTGATGGAAAATACGGCTCTCCTGATTCAGCGTCAGACGCCAGAGTGCCGGGCGGACGGTGACGCTATAGAGCGTCTTATTGCCGTCGGTGCCGATCCAGTCCGCGTGGGAGATGATCCCGGTGATTTTGCGCTGCAACAATGGGCCGTGAAAAATTTGCAATACCGCTTCCTGCATCAGCAGCGACGTTAACTTAATCTCTGTCAGTGGCTTAAACGGATTCAGATTACCGGCTCTGACCAGCGTCAGGTTCAGGGTAAACAGCTCAGATAATCCTTCCTGAAGGGAAAACTCCCCCACACTGAATGTCCCTTCGGGCAAGCCTGCTATCTGAAAAGTAAAGCGTAATCCACTTTTAGCGGTGGGAAGCATATCCATGATATTCGTCATGTTTTGTTGTACTCCTTGTTGTTATGGGTGATGGTCTACATCTCTGCGCGTGTTCCGTCGACCTCCCGGAACGCCCACAGAACATGACTGCTGCCCGGGGTATAAATATCCAGTTTGACGAAGGTGGACTGACTGATAAAACACGCCATGGCCTCACTGACTAACCGGCAGAAACGGTACATTTCCCCCGGATTGTGGTAACAGTCGGGATTGAGTGTGAGTCCCACCCGATGCCCCCGGACAGGACGGTCGCGTTTCAGGCGGTCGATCAGGTGTTCTTCCACACGGACAATGCCGTCGATATGCCGTCGGATATGGCGGCTCAGCAGGCGATTGAATTCGGCGTAGGGATCGAACAGGCGGAGAAAATGTTTCAGGCTTTCTGTGGCGAATAACAGTGCAGGCGGGCTGGAAAGACAGGAAATCAGCGGCCAGCCGACATTATCCTGCAACAGCGGTCGGTAATCGGGGGTGACAGGAAGAATATTGCGTACGCGGAGATGGGCCGGAGCCCCTTCCTGTGTGACAGTAATTTCGCCTTGTTTTAAGGTCATGGCCTGGGAGTGGTAACCCAGAAAATCGCCAACAACGCTCAGTGGGGGCAGGCACTCAGCCGGTTTGCCGGTCAGGTCAAAAAAATGCAGTTGGTGTGTGAGCCTGCCCAGTAAATCACAATCACGCTGGTACAGGTAGTAAAACGTTTCAGGCTCGTCGTCTTCCGCCAGCCAGGGGGCAGACGGTATAAACTGTTCGATGGGCAGATAGCGGGAGGGGTCCCCGCGTTGCTGCGTTGCATCGGGTTGCTGAACCACCTGAATATCGTGTAGCCGGAACAATTGCACGGACTCGCCAAGGGACAGGGGATAACGGTGATTTCCTTCACTCAGTAGCAGGGGAGAGCTGGTCAGGGTTTCCAGATGCAGGGCAGGCACACAACCAAGCATAAAGGCATCGCCGATATTTTCCAGTGGCAGTTCACCCTGAAAACGAAAAATGAGGTCAAAGGTGCCGTCGGCATTTAACGGGACTTCAGAGCAACTGTTGCTGATGTCTACCGTCATAAAATTATACAGATGGGGCAGCGCATAATATTCCATCAGTAATTGCAAACCGGCATACGTGCGTTTTCCCGTCGGCAGGAGAGGATTATCGAACAGGTTGTGCCAGCCATAAGGAAAACTGTTCAGTTTTCGCTGCGTTCCCTGTGCGTTCAGACGCATCTCACAGATATGTTGATCCAGCCACAGGCTTAACTGGGCTGCCCGTTCACTGTCTGAGCCGAGGAAAAAAGACAATGCCCCGCTCTGCCAGACGGGAGAAGGGGTTCCCGTCTGGCAGAGCGTCAACACTATCTCGCTGTGTGTGCCGGTTTTTTTCACGACCCGGTTCAACACAATCAGGGGTTCAATATGCAGGGAACGGCAGGTGTTAAAGGTGAGTAACTGCCCGTTGACATCGGCGGAGATCGGCGTGCCTGCCGGGATATCAACCACCCCCTGATGCTCGCCATCGGTGGGATGAAACTGCATGAGCGTGGTCGGCGGGATGGGACTCAGGGCGGACGGCCAGATGCGGGACAGGATACCGTGGGTAATTTCAGGAAAATCATCCTCGACTTTATCCCGTAAGTGGGCAATCAACAGGGCAAAAGCTTCAAAAGTCCGTTGAATATCGGGATCATGGGAGGCTGTTAAAAAATCAGCCAGATGCGGCGAGTCTTTCGCCACACGCCGGGCTAGCTCCTGCAGGTAGGCCAGTTCTTGCAGGTACAGCGATTCCTTTCTGTTTTTCATTTGTTTTTCTCTAAAGTGTCGATTCATTATTGATCGACACTTTGGGTGGAAAGTTTATATTAAATGAGTTTGTTATAAGAAAATGCGACTTATTATATCTGCATATTGATTAATGTAATTAATGTCATTCTTTTTTTATGATCCCCGTACAGTCCGAAAGGAGAGGGGACAGCGTGAGAAAGTGAGGGATCTTTTTTATCTGATGCAAAAAAGAATTGTTTGCTGACTTCCCGGGATTTTTTCCGCACGCTTGCCGTCTGTGTTCAGCGACGGGAAGGTGGGAATGAGAAAGCGCTATACCTTATTATTCTGGCTGGGATGGATGACCGCGTCAGCGAGTCATGCCAAAACGGTGATTTACACTGACAGCCAACACGTCCCCGTCAACCTTTCCCCGGACACGCAAATTGTCTGGCTGGATGCGGCTGAGCAACAGCGGCAGAAAATCTTTTCTCACCTTTCTGCCGACCCTCAACAAGCGGCGAGACAGGCACA
>NZ_CAWMEB010000036.1:0-1661 GCF_963866145.1 Xenorhabdus sp. NBAII XenSa04 | reverse complement strand
CGTGAAGTGCGGGATATTCTCCGGCACGGCACGACAGTCAGTGTTTAACGCGTGAGGTATCACTATGGCACTTTTACGTCTAACCGTCTGGCAGGTGATTGCCGGTACGCTGCTGAAGCGTCATTTTGGCCTGAACCTGGAGGATACGGCGCTGTGTGAAACAGACACGGTCGCTGAACTGATACAAAACGGCATCCGGCCCTCTGAGGCCATTAACGAATTAGTCGATAAGTACGATTTAACCCGGCTGAATGCTCCGGTCATCACGCACAGTACGCCTTACCTGGATGTGCATGACGAGCTGATGGTCATTTTCGACAGTCAGCTGGCTGGTATTTTCAAACCGGATAGCCACTAAATCCTTTTTTACTTACCCAACGGGGGAACTGACTCCCCGCCGGGACAGTTCCTCCTTTTTTAACATTATCAATCAAGAGGAACTTAACCATGGCAGAGTGGATCACGAATCAACTGGACATTACCGGCAAATCCGTTTGTATCGATGTGATGCAGCAATGGGTCTGTGGCGAAGAAGCGCCCCGTTACCGTCAGGCAGTCTTGCAGAGTCTGCGGCTGTTTCTGGCCGGGTGCGCCGGGATACTGAAACCCACCAAACCCCTGACTTACGCGCCTTATCCGGCGCTGATACGAGGTACTGCGGCACCGACTGCGCAACATCTGGCCTTTGAGCAGTGGCTGATGTTGTTACAGGATAATGCGCTGCTAACCGGCGACACCATTAAACGTATCGACCATCTGTACCGTCAGTCGGGCTTAAGTCTGCTGCGCTGGGAAAATATTCCGGAACCGGCGCGTGACATCATGGCTTCTCTGCTGACCCGCCAGTATACCGACTGGTTTGGGATGGTGAGCTGGTCTGATAGTCCCGATACCGGCGCCTGCTGGGACAGGCTGAATGTGTCTCCGACATCCGCCCAGCCCTGCGATATGCTGATGATCATGCCGACCCGGTTAGCGACCGAGATTAACGGCAGCAGCGGATTGCTGAAAGGTATTGCCTCCACCGTACAGTTCTACGACGAGCACTACGGGCTGGAATGGCCGTTCGGTCACCATGTCCGCTGGGAACGGCGTAATGTCAGCAGCTTAACCGTGCGTTTTGATTCACCGTGGGCACCGCCCTCTGCGGAACTGATGGGGGAACTGTCAGCGATGTTTGATTGCGAGATCCGCCATTGGTACAGCGAACCGTCAGGAAGCCTCAAAGGCTACGATTGTTATGATCAGGGTGAGCATGTAGACAGCGGTAACGGCTTACCCGGACGCGAAAACCGGCCTGCACTCTATCTGGTTAACGGTGAACAACCCGAAATCAGTCAGGCACTGCCGGCGATTGCTGTCGGACAGTAGCGATTTGTTCAGTACCTTATTCTTTATTTTCACTTCAACCGAAGGGGGAAGCACGTTCCCCTTCCGGGGCGTGTTTTCCCTATTTTTATGCGACAAGGAAAACACGCCATGGCGTCTCGTACCGATTACCAACAGGAATTTATCTCGCTGTTTAATCAAACCGCCCGCTATCAGCCTCGTTATCAGGTCTTCCGGGATTTTTGTCACTGCGCAATGGCGGCCATTCACAATAAATATTGTTTCAGTGAGGAGCTGGAGCAGTTTTATCTGAAAACCATCAGGAAATATGC
>NZ_CAWMEB010000035.1:0-1109 GCF_963866145.1 Xenorhabdus sp. NBAII XenSa04 | reverse complement strand
TATATACCAATCTAACTTGAAGATGCAGGTTTTAAAATCTGAAAATTGTCGGTCAGTCGAGTCGTCAGTTCTTTCGCTTTTTCTGGCAACGTGACATGGAAAAAGTGATGAAGGGTTTCACGGAACGTCTTCGCATTCGGAAAATAGACATTGTTACGCACTTGCTCATTCATATACTTCCACAATCGTTCTATCGGATTGAGGTTTGGGCTGTAAGGCGGGAGATAATGCAATTCAATATTAAGGACATACGCCATCTCTTTCACCAACCCGGCTCGGTGGTAACCCGCCCCATCCAGAATAATATGGATTTTTTGCGAAAGGGGGTAAGTTTCCCGGAGCACGCCGAAGAAATACGCGATGCTTTCGGCATTGATGCGCGGATATTCCTTGATCACGGTGTCTTCGATTCGTTGTAAATTGAGGGCTCCCAGAATATTGAGCCGGGTACGACTGCCGGTGGTTTCGACGACTTTTACCTGATTTTTTCCTGCTTTCATCCAGCCATAGCTGAGCTTTGTGGACTGTGAAGGATGCACCGCATCAATAAATAGGATCGGCTCATTCTGATTCACTCCGTCTTTCAGCGCCTGATAGTCATCAATAAACTGTTGCTGTTTATCCGCATCGAATTTATGAGGAACTCCCTTTGGCTTTTTGTAGCTGAAACCCTGGCGGTGAAGCCATTTTGTCATTCCTCCCACACTGAAAGACACCTGCCAACGTACTCGAACATAGGCCACAATTTGGGCGGTGGTATGCATCAAATTTGTCGTCAAATAATCAATCAGGTCGGCGGTTTGTTTGGCAGAGAGATGGCTTTCAGAGCCGCCATTTTCTGGGGTGAGCTTTTCCTGAGCGATAAAATCTTTCAGGTGACGGCTGACCGTACTTTCATGAATACGCAAGGCCTGTGCAATCATCTGAGCAGTCCAGCCTTCTGAGGCCAAAAGCACGGCCTTAATGCGATCACAGACTCGGCTGTCGCGAGTGGTATCATGCATCAATTCAAGGGCGTGTTTTTGTTCTGGTGTCAGATGAATTTTCATGGTTGTAAGCATGATCGGGTTTGAATAAGAAATCAAGCATCTTCAATGACGATTGGTATA
>NZ_CAWMEB010000034.1:0-1372 GCF_963866145.1 Xenorhabdus sp. NBAII XenSa04 | reverse complement strand
TAAACCGACGATCACGCAGGCCATAGACCGCTACCGATATATTGTCAGAAGCTCTGGACTGGCGGGTAAGAATGCCCCGCACAGTATGCGCTACCATTTTGCCCAGCAGTCCGGTGAATATTACAAAGCGCAGGGATTCAGTGAGCGGGAAGCATTGGCATTGGCATCAATGGATTTGGGACACGGTGATGGACGTGGGCGCTATATCCGGCAGGTGTATTACCAGAAAGGTGAGGCGGAATAACACTATTTTCCCTGATAAAAGATAATTATCTGGATTAATCGCTACCCTGCCTGACCGTCAGCCATGAGCGAAGAGCGGATGTTATAGATATTGATGGAGTTGCATTATTAATGACCCAGTTTTTTGCGTTTAGATTATTCCTGGCAATGCAGATCCGCCTCAATACATTCATGCATCATAGGAATAAACGTTTCTCGAGACGATGAAAAGACCTCAACAAATTTTGATTTATAAGATTCCGGAACATGCCAATCTTCAGGAATATCATTTACAATAGTTTGATAGTAGTCAGGTGGTATTGCGTAAATTTTATCCAGCCATGGTTTAAATTTATTTACATCCTTTAGTTTTCCTACGTGATATGGCGATGACTTAGTATGTAATCTGCTTTTAGACCAGCTAAAACCTTCTTTTTCCCATGATTTTCCATTATCACCTACAAAGGCGATTCCGGCATCCATAAATATCAATCTCCCGTTTAATAACTTGCACGTATCATTCTTTACATCATCTATCGATAACCAATTATCAAATACTGACTTTCCATAAAGATCATGTAGTTGTTCATCATTAAATTGAGGTTCATCAGGTAAATTTTCCATATCAGTTATGTATTCATACGCAACAACATGCGATCTTGAAATGTTCAAATCACACTTTATATTTTCTGATAGACGCGCAATATGACCTTTAGGCCAAGGCAAATTAATTTTTTCGGCTAATTTAAAAGCTACGAACTCATTAAACAATGCACACAATTCATTCTCTGGTTCATGTGAATATGTTTTTACAAACCATTTCTTTCCTGACTCATCAATTCCAATAAATGGGTGAGAATGTCCTTTTTTAAGTCGTTCCAATTTATCTATCACATCATTAATTTTTATCATAGCAATTCCAAATAAATTGAATTAATAAATTATAATATCAAGCATATTGGGATTAACAAAAATAATCCAATCACTTCTGAGTTATTAGTTAAATGCCTACATATCGGAGTTTTATTGAGTTCTACAATGTCCGCAATTGGCCCAGACTGTGTAAAAACCCTTGATCACCTTTTGGTCTAAGTACGATGTACTTATGATCAATGGGTCTTAGCTACCGATCCAATTTCAAAGCCAAGTC
>NZ_CAWMEB010000033.1:0-540 GCF_963866145.1 Xenorhabdus sp. NBAII XenSa04 | reverse complement strand
TCCAATTTCAAAGCCAAGTCCAGTATCATCAGATTGGTAAGCATAATCATGGAGATTCTGGCATGTCTCACCATATTATTGGTCAATCAAGGCATCAATCCACGCTCTTTCCAGAACTCATGGACGACTTTGTTAGCGAAGATAACCCAGTGCGAGTTATTGATGTCTTTGTTGAACATCTAGATTTACTCGACTTAGGTTTTGAAAGCGTGAATCCCAAGTCAACTGGCCGTCCTGGATATCACCCTGCCATGATGCTCAAGCCCTACATTTACGGTTATTTAAATCGAATTCAATCATCGCGACGGCTGGAGAAGGAATGCAACCACAATGTCGAGTTAATGTGGCTGCCTGAACGTTTATCTCCCGACTTCAAAACGATTGCAAACTTCAGAAAGGATAATGGTAAGGGAATTAAAAACGTTTGCCGTAAATTCGTCGAGTTATGCCGACAACTCAACATGTTTGAAGATGCCGTGTTCGCTATTGATGGTAGTAAATTCAAAGCCGTCAATAATAAATCCAAAAATTACACCCCCA
>NZ_CAWMEB010000032.1:0-12936 GCF_963866145.1 Xenorhabdus sp. NBAII XenSa04 | reverse complement strand
CCCCACAGTTTGCGCTATGCATGGGCGCAGGATGCTCTGGTGTTTTACCAACAAAATGGTTTTAGTCGTCAGGAAGCTCGAGCATTGGTTTCAATGGATTTAGGCCATGGTGATGGTCGCGGGCGGTATGTAGAACGAGTTTATAGCCGTTAAACTTAGTCGTTCAGTTATTGAGTAAGCTAAAACAATCAGTTAAAGTATTCTCGCCATTGGCACAATCCAATGGTCAAGGCGTCGCGGCCTTGAATGATCAACCCACTGGTAGGAAATTTCTACCAGTGTGCCTGTTATCGCCTTTTCAATGGTGGTTCAGGCAGGGAAGGCATAGCCTTGCCGGAATGGTTGATCTCCGGTCCGCGAACCCTGTCTGAATCACCACCATCAATATTAATTAATGGAAGGGGTAACAGGAATGAATGACAATATTAGAAATGATTGGCATCAAGCCGATATAATTGCTGCGCTACGTAAGCGTGGTACAACCTTAGCGGCTGTTTCCCGTGAAGCGGGACTTAGTTCATCGACATTAGCAAATGCATTCAGTCGACCGTGGCCTAAAGGCGAATGGATAATTGCGAATTATCTTGGTATACATCCTTCGGAAATCTGGCCTAGTCGGTACTTTGATATGTACGGCCAATTTATTGAACGTAAGGTTCGTAAAGTTTCAAAACTAGAAGATGTATAATTTAAAGAAGCATGTCGTAGTGGGGTAATTTATCACCCCACAGATTCTTTAGCTTTTCAAATATCCAAATTATGGTTATTTTTTATTCTGATAAAATTTAAATTAAGTTAAATCACCGTTAACTAGTAAATCAAACGCTAAAAATAGCTTCCGCAATTGTGATTTCAAAGAACTAACTTCAGTTTCCTTAAATAAGGGAAATGCTTCTTCTTGAATGTATGTTCTTAATTCAATTGTATCTATTTGCATTATATTTTTGATTATTATTGATATTTCTTTGTGTTTTGTTATTTCCTCTTTTTTAATATGTTTGATGGAGTTGAATTTTTTCTCTGAATAAAATTTATCTAATTCAACGCTTTTAATTACAGAATCTATTTTTCCATGCTCTTTTATTCTTGCTTCTACTTTATCTATTTCACTTTTTGATAAACCAATGTTATGAAAATCACATTTCTGTATCAATTTAGAAAAAGGGATTCTTTTATTTGAAGTTAGACTAGTGATAAAATCAATGGCCGCATTATTTGGTATTCCATTTTTTTCAAAAATATAATCTTCCAAATATTGAATTTCTTTTACCCTAATGTAAACAAATTGCTTGTCTCCTAAGGCTACAACTAAATTCTTACTAAGGTTAGGGTTTTTATCTAACTCGTCCAAAGTGGAAGGTGTAACCAGTACACTACCTAAGTTTCCCTTTTCTCCTTCATCTAAAATAAGTTTTTTTATTGCCTTTTGATATCTAAGAACGTCATATGGAGGTAATCCTTCATCTATTTTACTTATTTCATCATATATTTTTTTATAATTGTCTGTCTCTATAGATGTATATGTTATTTGTGATTTGTCATCTGTTCTATGTGTTTTAAAGGTATTCATTTCATCCTCTTTGAATTCAATAAAAATAATTCTTTCGGCAGACTTTCTTTTATCTTCTTTTGGTAATTGTGAGGAAAAGTCAGCCAGTAATTTTTTTACATTTCTATCGGTTAGTGAATATCCAATAAAAATTATTGAACTTTTTATCATGCTTGATAAGATTTTGGCACTGATTAGGATTGATGATTCATTATCATATTTTTCGTAATCTGAACTATTAATTACTATTGATTTAGGTGTTCTTATATCTCCGTGTATCTTATATAATTCACTCCATCCAATAGTATCATCAAAAAAACCTTCATTACCAATATACATTTTAGGTTCAACGTTTTGTTCAGATAAGAGTGTTTCAATAAATGAATCGTAATTTGTTATAATCATCTTTGCATTTTTTAAGAATTTTTTAAATGATTCAAATTCTTCTTTATCAAGATCTAACTTTAATTTATTTTGACTAAATCGCTGGCATAAGGAATATTTAAATGGTGATATTCCCTCATCAAAAACTCTTTTTGGTGTTAATCCTTCTAATGATATCTTACCGGATTTAAATAATTTATTATATTCTCTTTCAATATTAGTGGCTGCATCAGCATAAACCTTATGGTCTAGATCTAAACCATTATTTTCCTCTATGTATTTTTCTTTTATTTCTGATAAGTAATTATAAAAATTGATATTATTGTCATCAATTTTATTCCAATATTCTTCCAATAAGTCTTGCCATGTTGGAGAGTTTTCCAAATATCTTTTAGACATCCCAGAACCAATAAATACTATTGGATAGTTTTTGAAATTAAAAATAGTGTCATACATTTTAACTCCTTATTATTAAATTATTATCATTTAGATGTATTGCATATAGTAAATCACATTAAATCACTTTTTCTAATGATTTTATCATTGTTTGCGTAGTTTATGAGATATGTAAATAATTTGTGAGTTGTGGGACATCATTTAAACTCACCTTAATAGTAGTATATCCACATGAAGTATTGAGAAATGTATAGGCTCTTTTTGAAATTATTATTGCATTTTTAGCAATATTTATTTTATTGATGATATTTTTGCAATAAACGGTTGGTTCTCAATAGGCCAGCCAAGCAAAAATTAGGCAAAGAGAGGCAAAATAATATGGGGGTATTACAGGGGGGTATGGTAGATAATTGAACCAATAAAAATTATTTAAAAACAATTAAATAATCAATTTTATCGAATCCTGTAGGGGCAAAAAAATTAGGTGCTTTGTTGCAACAAAACGTAGGTAACACACTTCGTTTTTACTGCAATTGGAAATAACTCCGAAATTTATACCCTGAATCCAAGGCTGTGCGCCAGTGCTGCCTTTTTTATTTTGCCACCGCAATCACTTCCAGAACCTCAGTATCTCTATTGCGGCTGGCACCTATTCACTATAAAGTGTCTCTAAAATCATCAACCGCTATGCGCCAGGCTCGGAAAATAACCCCACTACATATATAACAGTGTTGCTAAGGCACTCAATGTAGGTCAGTTCGACAAGATTGAGGTCAATAAACCGACACTGATTGGACTATCAAAAGCCATTATCCGGCACGAGAACGGCAGGAAACCTTATTCTGAGGCAAGTGGGTTGCCCTGGCAAGCTGACTGATAAGCTAATCGCTAAGGCAAAAGAATGCCTATATGGCGGTTATGAATCAGTCGGTGATGTTATTCCCAGTGTGGCAGGATTGGCCTGTTATCTGGAGATTGCCCGGTCAACCGCCTATGAATACGGAAAGCAATAGAGTGAATTTTCGGATATCTGAGAGGGCATCGGTGCCATGCAGGATAACTGGCTTATCAACAAAGGGTTGACCGATGATTTTATGCAACAATAGCCAAGATGATGCTGACCAAACACGGTTATTCGGATAAGCAAGAAATTGATCACCGATCCCCCGATGGATCAATGTCCCCCGCTCCTGCCAAAATAATACTGGTACGTGTTTGCAGGATTGCGTCATAACCTTGTTAGCTAAAAATTCCATTAACTTGGTACGAGTTAGCTTTTTAGGGAGAAGGACTTTACCTGATTTATCCTGATAATGAATATGAAAGATGTGTTTGCTGAGATCGATACCAATACAATAAGTATTATGTTATTCATAGCGATGGCCTCGTGTAAAAGAAATCACCTTGTCAAAATATGCCTACAGGGCGAGGGGGCCATCCCATTAAACGGGGGGCACTTGTGCTGCAATGGCCTCAGTGAAATAATCATCGTTTCATTACCTAATCTTATAGTGAAAAACTGCTAAAGAAGTATCACCTGTAGTCTGACCCCCCTCGAAGTGCACTTTAACGACATAGGTTTTCATGTGAGAGGTCTGATAGGTACGTTTAGTTGCTCATCCTATCGCTAACTGAAAATAAAGTGCTCCAAGGTTTTTTATGCTCTCTAAAGAATAAAGTAACACTTCCTAACCTGCATATTTGAAATTCTACAATATTTAACAAACCGGTTGATATAGTACGCCATATATTGAAAAGAAAGACGATCATGAAATATGAATTTTCTGATTATTCTTATGGGAAATTTCAATAGATAGATCAAGGTTTAGATACATTTCCAATAAAAATTTTCACATCGTATTTATATTACACAATCTATCTGATATTTTAATAAATTTCACAAATATGAAACAAATGAGTTTGTTATTAATAATATTAAGTAAGTGTGTAATATTTTTTAATATAACTATTTATGTCTATTTAAATACATTAGATAATAACAGATGTTTATTTTATCAATAGATATGATATATGATGTATATAAAGAGGCAGAATTAATATTGAATTTTCAATTGATTTTATTAACAGTAGATTCATAGCAGGTTAACACCTCCCCAGTTAACTGGTATAAATATATCTATTGCTAAGCTCACACTGAAATTACTGTATTTTTTCGTTTCATATCTATCATTATCAAGAGAGCAAAAGTAATTTGAATATCATTTCTAGCATTTTTACTATGTATTTCCATTGTAATATCTTGGAGTTGAAATCTATTCACATATATAAATACATTAAATTATTGTGAATTTTTTGTGATTAATGTTGCGAGATATTATCTAACCTAAATTTCACGTTTAAATAACAGACTTAATCAGCTAGATCGGTGACAAATATCTAGCGGGTTATTTTTATATTATTTTTGATCTGAATTAAGCATAAGCATAATTCAGCATTTTTTCTATTATCAAATATTCAACTCTAAATGAAGAACCCCGTCGCAAGCAGCGGGGTATCGAAAACCATTAAGTTTACGCCGTGAGTGGCAGGGAATTAGATCCTAAAAGATTAAAAATTAGAACGATTATTTAACTAATAGATCAAAATTTGAAACTTTGGAACTATAAAATGAATATGACACGTAACCATACATCCTCATTAGAGAATCATTTGATTTCCTCTCGCGAATTGTCGCTTAGTTCTACTCAACAAGTTGTTTGGCTTGATCAAATTCTTCATCCTGATACCCCTAATTACAATATCAGTACACTAGTCTGTATCGAGGGAGAGCTGGATGACGTATTGTTCATTCAGGCTCTTGAATCTGTTGTTTCCCGTCATGATGCATTGCGTTTACGGCTCGTAGATACCCATGGATTACCCCGCCAAAAACTTGTCGATACTCTCCCTGTATCTCTATCCATACACGACTTTTCGCAATATCCTGACGCAGAAACTCAGGTCACACAGCAAACTTATGCTACTTTCATACGTCCGTTCCATTTATATGGAGAGCTGTGGCGTTCTGAACTGCTGCGAGTTAGTGAGACACGGTGGTACTGGCAATTTTGTTGCCATCATTTAATCTCAGATGGTTTGGGTTTGAGACTGGTTATCAAAGATCTTGCAGATAATTACAATCGTCTGGTCAAGGGGGAAGCACTGGCAGAAGCTGCGCCTTCCTATCTCGATTTCATTGTTGAAGATCGCGCCTATCTTGACTCTAAATTGTATACACGTGACCTGCAATTTTGGTTGGAGCGCTATAAAAAACTGCCCCCAGCCTTAATTCCACCCTCAAATCTAAGTACATCTGTCACTCACGAACAAGCAAAACCCATTCTTTGGCAATTAGATAAAACCCTTTTTCAACAAATTGAAAATACAGTGGCCGCTCATGGGCTATCCGTCCTCCATTTTATGTATGCCGTTCTCGCTTGCTATTTTGCACGCAGCACAGACGTGGAGGAGATTGTTATTGGTACGCCTGTACACAATCGCAGAAATGCAAAACAAAAAGGTACGATGGGAATGTTCTCGTCAGTCATTCCCATCGGAGTAACTGTTCATTCTGAGGATTCTTTCCTTGATGTCATGCGCAAAGCCGCAATGGAGTTGCGCCGTTGCTATAAGCATCAGCGGCTGCCAATTGCAGAGATAAACCAGCACACACAAATCAAACAGAAAACAGGGCGTACTCAACTTTTTGATATCATACTGTCGCTTGAATTGTTCAAAGCCGATATGAATATGCAAGGCACCGTCACAACACTCAAACAATCACATCGTGGTGCCATGTTCCCTCTCTCGATAGCCATCTACCAATACACGTTTACTCACCTTGAGAATATAAGCCACCCTGCCACCATCGAATTCAATTATGATACTAATTATTTGGGTCACGAGGAAGTCGTTGCTCTTCAATCTCGTTTGGCGCTATTGGTGGAAACTGCCATCATATCTCTGGATATGCCTATTGGAAACGCTCCCCTATTACCAACGGCGGAGCGCCAGAAACTATTGGTAGATTTTAATGCAACCGGTGTTGATTTCCCACAAGACACTCTGATACAGCAACTATTCGAACAACAGGCTGAACGTACTCCAGATGCCACTGCGATGGTGTTTGAAACACACTCCCTTAGTTACGATGAGCTTAACCGTCGCGCCAATCAGCTGGCTCACCACTTGCTTACCATAGGTGTCCAACCTGATGATCGCGTCGCCATCTGCGTTGAACGTAGTCTTGAAATGATAGTGGGATTGTTGGCTATCCTAAAAGCCGGCGGTGCCTATGTGCCGTTAGATCCAGCTTATCCGACTGAACGACTGACGTACATGCTTGATGATGCGGCACCGATAGCGTTGCTTACTCAGTCTTCACTCATTGAAAGGCTGAATAGTCACTTACCTACTGTGATACTTGATGCTCAAGCCCCATCTGTTTTTGATGAAGACTCGGAAGAAAATCCCAATGCTCAAGCTTTAGGGATAACATCACACCATCTGGCGTATGTAATTTATACCTCTGGCTCTACGGGACAGCCCAAAGGCGTGATGGTGACACACAGGAATGTCATCAATCTTTATACCGGATTGAATGCAGCGCTCGACCTCCAACAACCGTGTCGTATAGCCATGAACGCCAGTATTGTGTTCGATGCCTCGGTGCAAAGCTGGTTTCAATTGCTTTCAGGTCATACATTGATCATCGTTCCTGAAGAGATCCGTGCCGATGGTCAGCAACTCTGGCGCTATTTTGCACACCACCTTGTGGACATGTTTGACTGTACGCCAGTTCAATTGCAATGGCTGTTAGATGCCGGACTGGGAACACGTGCTGGCTATCAACCCAAGTTGGCGTTGATTGGTGGTGATACTATCCCCCCTTTAATGTGGTCCAGACTGCAAGAAATAGAAACGACCCGTTTTATCAACGTCTACGGACCAACAGAATGTACGGTAGACGCCACTCTCTGTCCGGTTGATGTATCATTGTCACAACCCAGCATCGGTCGGCCAATTGCGAACACCCAGATCTATATTCTGGATAAACAAGGCCGGTTGCTGCCTTTTGGTGCTGTTGGTGAGATTTATATTGGTGGCGTCGGTGTTTCCCGCGGTTATCTTAACCGCCCAGTGTTGACAACGGAACGTTTTATTCCCGACCCCTTTTCAACAGTGCCAGATGCCCGACTTTATAAGACAGGTGACCTCGGTCGCTGGCTGCCGGATGGCAATATCGAATATCTCGGCCGCAATGATTTTCAGATCAAGCTGCGCGGTTTCCGCGTCGAACTGGGTGAAATCGAAGCGCGCCTGGTTCAGTGTCCAGAAATAGATGAAGCCGTTGTTATCGCCCGCGAGGATATCCCCGGCGACAAACGCTTGGTAGCCTATCTTCGGACTCAGCCTGATAGTGAACTGATACCCGCCAAACTACGCCAGCAACTTGCACAACATCTGGCTGATTATATGCTGCCCAGTGCTTTTGTCGTGCTAGAGAACTTCCCTCTTACCCCTAACGGCAAACTCGATCGTAAGGCATTGCCGATCCCTGATCAGTCAGCGGTAATAACGCGTAATTATGAAGCGCCTTCAGGGGAACTTGAAATCATACTGGCTGAGATCTGGCAAGATTTGCTAGGACTGGTACGTGTCGGTCGCCACGATCATTTCTTTGAGCTTGGTGGTCATTCTCTGATAGCGGTCAGCCTGATTGAACAATTGCGTAGCGCTGGTTGGTTGCTTGATGTTCGCCACGTTTTCTCTTCACCTGTGCTTGCCGATATGGCTCAAGCTATCCAAACGAACCAGAATGATTCTGCCTTTATTGTACCACCTAATTGTATCCTTGAAGGTTGCACGACTCTCACCCCAGAGATGCTACCGCTAGTGACACTGTCTCAGGCGGAAATCGACATTATTGCCAAGACCGTAATCGGTGGCGCTGCCAATGTACAGGATATTTATCCACTTGCACCGCTACAGGAAGGCATACTGTTTCATCATCAGCTACAAGAACAAGGTGATACCTACCTGTTAAATAGTCTGATTGCCTTTGATAATCGTGAATATCTCAATGCCTTCCTTGAGGCTCTGCAAAAGGTCATTGACCGCCACGATATTCTGCGTACCGCTATCTGCTGGCAAGATGTGTCGCGACCTGTACAGGTAGTCTGGCGACAGGCTCCGCTGTCAGTAGCGACTTTCGAGCCAACCTCTGTTGATAATGTACAAGCTCAGTTGCAAGCACACACAGATCCACACCAGCGTCGGCTCGATCTGAGTCAGGCACCTTTGTTTACCGCCGCCATTGCTCATGATCCCGTCAGCCAAGAGTGGCTGCTAGCGCTGAGTTATCATCATTTGGTCTGTGACCATATGACACTGGAGCTTATCGTCGATGAAATCCGCCTGCTGTTGCAAGGGCGCACTGACGAACTTCCCAATCCGTTGCCGTACCGTAATTTCATTGCTCAAACCCTGAATGTACCGGCCTCGGTACATGAAGACTACTTTCGTGCCCGACTCGCCGACGTCGATACACCAACAGCACCATTTGGTCTGTTTAACGTACAGAGCGATTGTGAAGATATTGTTGAAACCCGTTTGTTACTGGATAGAGCTTTGGCTGGGGCACTCCGTGCTCAGGCTCGTCATTTAGGAATCAGTGCTGGAGTACTGTTTCATGTTGCCTGGGCACAAGTGTTGGCAAAAACCAGTGGCCGTGATGATGTGGTTTTCGGTTCCGTACTACTGGGTCGTCTGCAAGGCTCTGCGGGTGCCGATCGGGTAATGGGGATGTTTATCAATACTCTGCCAATACGGGTATCCCTTGCTAATCGCAGCGTATTGGAAGTGGTGCAGGCGACCTACCGTGACCTGACATCACTGCTGGAACATGAACAAGCTCCGTTGGCATTAGCCCAACGCTGTAGCGGTGTCGCCCCATCATTGCCATTGTTCAATTCCTTGCTTAACTACCGCCACAGTAAATCAGACTCCATTGGTGTTGCCTGGGACGGTATCCGTGTGCTGACCACAGTAGAACGCAACAACTATCCGCTCACCCTGTCGATAGATGATATAGGTGAGGATTTTGGTCTGGTGGTTCAAAGCATTGCGGAGATCGATCCCGCCAGAATAACGGGCTACTTGACTACGGTTATTGTTAATCTGCTCAACATGTTAACAACCGATCCTCATCAACCCATTTGTCATTTATCGATCTTACCCGACCACGAGCGTCAGCAACTGCTGATGGATTTCAGTGCTACCAAAACTGAATTTCCACAAAATGTTCTCGTGCACCAATTGTTTGAACAACAGGTTGAACGCACGCCTGACGCTATTGCGATGGTGTTCGAAGGACATACTTTCAGTTACGAAGAACTTAATCGCCGTGCTAATTGTCTGGCTCATCACTTGCTGACACTGGGGGTAAAACCCGATGACCGAGTCGCCATCTGTGTTAAACGCAGCCCGGAAATGATAGTGGGATTGCTGGCTATCCTTAAAGCTGGCGGTGCCTATATACCTCTGGACCCGTCCTATCCGGTCGAACGGCTGACTTATATGCTTAATGATGCCGCACCCGTCGTATTACTTACTCAAACCATCCTGACGGAGAAATTGGGGAGCAACCTGCCTACTGTGGTGCTTGATGCCCAAAAAACATCCGTTTTTGACAAAAAATCAGCAGAAAATCCCGATGCTCAGGCACTAGGACTGACTTCACACAATTTAGCGTATGTGATTTATACCTCAGGTTCCACCGGACAGCCTAAAGGCGTTATGGTTGAGCATGGTGGATTCAGAAATTACCTACAGTGGGCGCTTGGGCATTATGCTAGTGCAGGTCAACTAAACAGTATCGTGTCATCACCAGTGGCCTTTGATGCAACGGTCACCAGTATTTATCTGCCCCTACTTTGTGGTGGCAAAATACAACTGCTCCGTGACGGACAGGAATTGACTGAGCTGATACCCGCTCTGTTGTCTATGGACACTGCTGCTCTGGTCAAGATCACTCCTACTCATTTTGCGACAGTGGGTCAGGAACTATTAGCGACAAAACAAACTTGTCCTGCACATTATTTCATTGTAGGTGGAGAGCCGCTCCCTGGTTCAACCGTAGCACGTTGGCGTGAACTTTCCCCTGAATCTCGCATTGTTAACGAGTATGGCCCAACTGAAACGGTGGTTGGCTGTATTACGTTTGATACCAATAAACTGAGTAATATCACTGGTAATGTTCCTATTGGCTGTCCTATCGCTAACACCCAAATCTATATTTTAGATACACAACGTGAACCCGTTCCTCTTGGTGTTATCGGTGAGATCTATATTGGCGGTGCCGGTGTGGCCCGTGGCTACCTGAAACAACCAGAATTGACAGCGGAACGCTTTGTTCCCAACCCGTTCTCAGATATACCTCATGCCCGAATGTATAAGACCGGCGATCTCGGTCGTTGGCGGCCTGATGGCAATATTGAGTATTTGGGTCGCAACGATTTTCAGGTCAAGGTCCGTGGCTTCCGTATTGAGCTTGGCGAAATCGAGACACAACTTGTTCAGTGTCCGGGGGTAGATGAAGCCGTTGTCGTTGCGCGTGAAGACATGCCGGGTGATACCCGTTTGGTTGCTTATCTCCGGCCACAATCCGGTGTTGAACCCGTACTGGCTGAATTACACCAGCAGCTTACCCGGCATTTGGCTGAGTACATGATCCCCAGTGCCTTTGTGATGTTGGAAACCTTCCCGCTTACGCCTAATGGTAAACTCGACCGTAAGGCATTGCCCACTCCTGACCAATCAGCCGTAGCAACCCATGCTTATGAAGCGCCCATTGGCAAATTGGAAATAACACTGGCGCAGATCTGGCAGGAATTACTGGGGCTGGAACGCGTCGGACGTTATGACCATTTCTTTAAACTTGGTGGCCATTCATTACTCGCTGTCCAATGCACAACACGTGTACGCCAAGTATTAGCTTTGGATCTGCCGCTTGCTCAGTTCTTTGCTCAGCCCGTTCTTATTGACCTTGCCCGGACGCTCACTGATGTCTCAGTAAGCACTCAGGCAATGATTCCTGCTGCTAATCGCAGCCTGCCGCTGCCACTTTCTTTTGCCCAACAACGATTATGGTTCCTCGACCAACTCGATTCTGCGGCCAGCCAGGCTTACCACATCTCTGCGGTATTGCAACTTTCCGGTAAGCTTAACTATCAAGCGATGACCTCGGCACTCGATAGCCTTGTCGCCCGCCAGGAGAGTCTGCGCACTCACTTTATATTGGTTGATGGTCAGCCCTGTCAGGAAATTGCGCCCTCAGACACTGGTTTTACCCTCTCTTATCTGGATATGCGTCACCTGAGCGAAACAGACCGTACAAATCGCGTTGCCGAACTCGCCGAATGTGAAGCTCGCATGCCTTTCGATCTTACTCAAGGCCCGCTGGTCCGTGGTCAGTTGCTGCAACTGGCTGATGAGGAACATGTACTGCTGTTTACCCAGCACCATATTATCTCCGATGGCTGGTCCATTGGCATCATGGTTCGGGAACTTGCTGCATTTTATCAAGCCGCCCTCAATGATCACGATATTGCCTTACCATCACTGCCCATCCAGTACGCTGACTATGCCGTCTGGCAACGCAATGAGTTACAGCAGGATGTGCTCTCAGAGCAGCAGGATTTCTGGTATACCCAGCTCCAGGGGGCACCAGCTTTACTTGAACTTCCCACTGATCGACCTCGTTCGCCACTACAGAGCTATGCCGGCAAGCAGATACCGATCCATTTGAACACTGAAGTGCTCGCTTCCCTCAGAATATTTAGTCAAGGTCAGGATACTACCTTGTTTATGAGCCTGCTCGCAGCTTGGGCTATCGTCCTTGCCCGTCTCAGTGGTCAGGACGATATCGTTATTGGTACTCCCGTTGCCAACCGCCAGAACAGAGAAACCGAGGAATTAATTGGCTTTTTTGTCAACACGCTAGCCTTACGTATCGAATCTGGTCAGTGCAATACCGTAGAGGAACTACTTGCTCAAGTTCGTAAACGGACCATTGCGGCCTATGCTCATCAGGCACTGCCTTTCGAACAGGTAGTCGAAGCACTACAGCCAGATCGTAGCCTGAGTTACAACCCTATATTTCAGGTTATGTTGGTTTTGAACAACACCCCGGCTCAAGCGCTGAAGCTGCCCGGTCTGGAGCTCACTCTCCTGGAACAACCGCGTCTCAGTACTCAATTTGACCTGACATTATCACTTACCGAAACCGATGTCGGTTTAGTTGGCGGACTGGAATATGCAACCGACCTGTTTGATCAGGAAACGGTGATTCGCATAGCGGGCTACTTTGAGAATGTACTAACGGCGATGGTAACGGATGCCACACAAGCTATTTCATCTCTGCCTATGCTATCTGTAGCAGAACGTCAACAACTGTTGGTGGATTTCAATGCGACACAGGCGGATTTCCCGCAAGAAGCGTTGATCCACGAGCTGTTTGAGCAACAAGTGGAACGCACGCCTGAGGCCATTGCGGTGGAATTTGAAGGACAATCCCTCAGCTACCGTGAACTCAACCGCCGTGCCAA
>NZ_CAWMEB010000031.1:0-1416 GCF_963866145.1 Xenorhabdus sp. NBAII XenSa04 | reverse complement strand
TTGAAAAAAGAACGAATATGCTGCCTTTCTTTATCGTGATCATACTGGTAACTGGCCATCCGCCCGTGATGACGAAAACTCAGACGGGTTAAATCAAACAGCGGATCATCCTCTTTCGCCCCACAGGCTCTCGCCTGTTCAAGGAGTTGCGCCAGCCGGGGTTTAAGCTGCCGGATCATCGGTATCCGCCACTCACTGTGATTTTTACTGCCCTCGACGCGCAATACAATATAATTGCCATCCAGGTTGATATCCCGTAATCGCAGGTGCAGTAACTGGTTCTGACGCATGCCCGTCAGCCGGAACGTATCCAGCACCGTCAGCCAATACCCGGTCGGGTATAAAGCACAACGCCCTCCCCGGGGAGCAACCTGTGTTCGCTCTTCTTCCCCATACTGCCCCATCAGCAAGTAGAGACGGGTTATCTGGACTTTACTCAGAATTTTCTTCTTTTTCTTCTCTTTTTTCACCGCCGCATTGCTAAACGGGTTCTCGGTAAATGGCAGCAGTTTCCTGTCCATCACGAAGTTAAAAATGGCCCGCAGGTGGGCCACCTTATTGTTCCAGGTATGGCTCGACTGTTTTTTCTCCATCAAAAGATGACGCCGCCACCGTAGCACATCCCGGTGAGTGACCTGTTCCGGCAACACCGTTTCTCCCATAAACTGGATAAAGACCCGGGTAACTTTGCGATAACTCCACTCGGTGGCCGGTCGCAACATATGTGAAAAAAAGTACTCTTCCAATAACTCATCCCAACTGATTTTTTCTGCGGCAGGCAACATGTTATTTTTTCCTTAATATATTAAATAAATCATGACACTCAATTGTTCATAAACGGTTTTATGGAAATACAAGATATAAATAATCAGTTAAACTATTTACATTACAATAATGTATTGTGGTTATCTTTTCTGGCAACATTTTCTTTATCCGATACAGACTGTTTGGCGAATTTCGAGCCGTGATGATGATTTTTTGCCTTCTCCTGATGAGAGGACCCATGACCGGATTGAAATAAAGACAATAACGTCTGGGTATCACTCTCGCCGGATGGCTCAGATGCCGGTGCCATTTCTAATGGGGAATCCGGAGAAGCCTGGCCAGGTTCAGGTGATACCCCGGCGACATCAGACAATTCTGCAGAATTCCCCGGTTTCAATAAAGGCGACTCCACCTGTCCGGCGGCTTCCTGAAGTAATTCATCAATCAACGGTACAGAGGATGAATGGCCACCAAGATGCAATGTCAGACAGGTCCATGCGTCCGGTACCAGAAACAACCAGGTCACCGCGGCTTCCGGCAGTAAACGGGCTGCCATCATGGCGTTCAGTGGCACAGACAAATCTGGCCGGGACGACCGGAACCGGAAACGAAAGCGACGGTCTGGCGTCCACAATCCCGGCTGCCAGTCAT
>NZ_CAWMEB010000030.1:0-12229 GCF_963866145.1 Xenorhabdus sp. NBAII XenSa04 | reverse complement strand
CTGACAATAGTTTTTTTGCACTTTTTTTCTGTTCGCATTTTTTTTCCTCAAAACGACGTAAAAATCAGCGAATGGATTGCTTTTAAGGCGCTTTTTGACATGCTAACTGTAAAAATATCTCTGAAAAATGATCTACTTTAGCCCAATCAGTGTATTCAACCTCTTTAGTTGTATCCGTTTCTCCTCCCGTCATGCGCATAATGAATTGAACCATGAGGCGATCAAACCAACGATAACGGGGATAAAGCAAAGCTCCTGCAAAAACATCACACAAATCTGGCTTCCACGTGCTTTTTGTCAAGAACTTGCGTAAATAGGTATTCGTTTCCGGTGTACTTTTTTCTGGTTTTCTCGCGGTTAAATTGACACTAAAGAATGCTGTCGGCAATTGATCCAATTGCTTTTGATGGCTCGTGACAAACTTATACAACGCAGAATTAAAGTGACCATAACGTATTGAGGCTCCTACCATCACTTTATGGTAAGGATCCAAATTCATGTGCTTAACTGTAGCAAGATCTCTTAAATCACATCCTATACCCGCACGACGAATATTTTCCGCGATACGGGTAATAATTTTCTTAGTCTGTCCATCCTGTGTGGAATAGAGCAGTAAGTAGTTCATAGATACGTCCTTTTAAATAACGAATCATCTCATAATTAGTCGCGCCAGAAAGTCGGTGTGAATAGGACTAATAAAGTGAAAACCTCCAGACGTCCAAACAACATCGTAACGACCAATATCCACTTGGCTGTCGGATTCATCGTAGTGAAGTTATCCGCTACAGTTCCCAACCCTGGCCCCAGGTTATTCAATGTTGCAGCAATAGCCGAAAAGGCAGAGAATTCATCAATACCTGTTGCTATCAGTAGCAACATACTAATGATGAAAACCAATGCGTAAGCAGAGAAAAACCCCCAGACTGCCTCAATAATTTTTTCCGGTAATGCCCGGTGTCCCAATTTAATAGTATATACCGCGTTCGGATGCACCAGACGTTTCAGTTCGCGGGAGCCTTGTAGAAATAAGAGCAAAATACGGATGACTTTCAAACCCCCACCGGTTGAGCCGGCACATCCACCAATAAATGCAGAGCATAATAGTAAGAACGGCAGAAACAGAGGCCACTTGGCAAAACTGTCTGTTGTAAACCCTGCCGTCGTTGCCATTGAAACAACCTGAAAGAAAGCATGATTAAGTGCATTTAATTTGGATTCATAAACAGAATGCTGCCATAAAACCAGTGTACACAGTACGACTAATGCCAACTGGATACTGATAAACATGCGAAATTCAGGGTCACGCCAGTAGACTGTCAAACTTCGCCCGGAAAGCACAGCAAAATGTAAGCCAAAGTTACAACCGGAAATCAGTAGAAAGATCGCAATAATAGTATTAATTGTCGAGCTATTGAAAAAACCCACGCTGGCATCATGTGTTGAAAATCCACCAATTGCGATGGTAGAAAAGCTATGAGAAATCGCATCAAAAATCGACATTCCCGCTGCCCATAGTGCAATCGCACAGGCAATGGTCAATAAAACATAAATCAGCCAAAGAGTTTTAGCTGTTTCCGCAATACGAGGACGCATTTTATTGTCTTTTAATGGTCCCGGCATTTCAGCCCGATAAAGCTGCATTCCACCGACGCCCAACAAAGGCAGGATCGCAACAGCCAATACAATAATTCCCATTCCCCCCAACCATTGCAACATTTGCCGATAAAAGAGAATTGCTTTAGGAAGGGAATCAAGACCAACAAGCGTCGTCGCCCCTGTTGTTGTCAGGCCAGAAAAGGATTCAAAAAAGGCATCTGTAATCGAAAGGTTAGGTTTTTCAGAGAAAATAAAAGGTAATGCTCCGACACTGCCTAATACTGTCCAGAACAGTACAACAATCAGGAAACCCTCTTTAGGTTTCAATTCATGTTTTTGTTCCCGATTGGGTATCCATAATATTAAACCAATAAAGAGCACAAAGATGAATGTCTGACTGAAAGCTCTGCCTGCACCATCTCGGTAAATTAATGCCACCAACCCCGGAATAATCATTGTGACAGAGAAAATAATAACAAGTAGCCCGACAATACGAGTTATGGTGCGAAAATGCATTCAGCAGGTTCCTTCGAAATCCTGTATGACAAAACAGTTATTTTTTTGACGTTAAAAAAAGCGTACCGCGACTTAAATCACGTAATCTATTACCTATTTCTTCTGCAAGAGTAGCAGGTAATGATATTTGCAATGTAACATTTTCAGTATACTCACTAGCGAGCACTTGCCCTGAAAATTGCTGTAACAGTTGTTCCACCATGGAAATTTGTGCATATTCACACTGTAACTGATACAGTTTTTGCGGCACTTTATACTTTCTTTCCAATAGCTTAAGTGCCTGCTGAACACCATTACCATAGGCTTTCACTAATCCACCTGTACCAAGTTTGATACCACCAAAATAACGAACTGATACTGCGGTGATCTCTCCTAAACCACTCCCGATTAATTGTGCAATCATAGGTTTACCCGCAGTTCCGGTAGGCTCTCCATCATCTGAAAACCCCAATTGCTGAGAGTCATCAGGCGCACCTGCGACAAAAGCCCAACAATGATGCCGGGCATCAGGGTATTGTTCTTTGATACCTTGGATAAATGCTTTCGCTTCATCTACCCCACTGGTATGTTCCAACAGGGTAATAAAACGACTTTTCTTTATTTCTTCAGTAAAACTGACTGAAGCCGCAGGAATTAAATAAGGCTTCATTACGACAACTGTAAATCTCTGGTCATGTTTTCGATTCTTCCATCGTGAATAATGATATTATCCTCTATTCGAATACCGCCATAAGGCTTAAGCATATCGATTTTTTTCCAATCGAAATGTTTGCTGTATTCACTTTCACGCCAAGGCGTCAATAAAGTTTCAATGAAATAAAGACCCGGCTCAATGGTCAAAACCATTCCTGGCTCTAAAATACGTGTACAACGCAGGTAGGAATACATTTCCGGCGCAGCCAGATGGGTTCCGCTATCATCTTGCATAAACCCGGCAGCATCATGCACCTGTAAGCCAAGTTGATGACCAAGTCCATGTGGGAAAAATGGCGTTGTTAACCCTTTCTCAACCATGACGTCTTCACTAATTCCAGTAATGATATCGTGTTTTTTCAGCAACCTGGCTATGCGATGATGCATATTGACATGGTAATCGATATATCGACTACCAGCTTTGATCGTGGCTATAATTGCCTGCTGCTCATCATTCAATCCTTTAATCAGAGCGGCGAACTCGCTGTTGGGTTTTACTGCATAAGTTCGGGTGATATCCGCAGCATAGCCATTATATTCCGCCCCAGCATCAATCAAAAAACTGCGAATTTCAGAAGGCGCGGTTTGTTGTAACTTTGTGTAATGCAAAACTGCCGCATTTTCATTCAAAGCAATAATATTATCATAAGGAACATCAGTATCACGGTGGCCTGTTGCTATTAAATAGAACATATTGATTTCGAATTCACTGACACCCGACAGAAATGCGTCATGTGCGGCCATGTGACCATTGACAGCCGTTTTCTGCGCTTCACGCATACAAGCCAGTTCATAATCGGTTTTATATGAACGATGGTAACTTAAATAATCTAAAACTACTTTAGGGTTAATATTATGATTGAGGAGTCCCAGAGATTTTGCACGATCAACTTGCTCACCGATATATGCTGTATATTGTTTTGGTAACCCATTCAGTGCAACTTTGATATCATCAGCCTTAGCCAAATGAAACATTTCTACTTCTTCAGTCCAATAACCATGAGGCAACGGTTCCACACTGTGCCAATAATCCACTGGGGAGTAAAACCATAGCTTGGGTTTATTAATACCATCGATCCATAACCAGCAATTCGGTACATTGGTTACAGGAACGCATGCTTTGAAATACGCATTTGCCTTGAAAGGATAATGGCTATCATCAAAAAACACTCGTAATAACTCACCAGAGTGAATAAGCAGGGCGTCTAGCTGACTACGTGCCAATATTTCTCTGACACGTTTTTGCAATATTTTAATATGTTCTTGGTACAGAGATGCCAACTTTTCCATTTTATTAGCCTTTAGGTTATCTGGCTGGAATTTAAATTTTATCACAATTCCTTTTTTTTAGTGCCATAGCAGAAAATCGATTTCATAGAAATTAACTGATAATATTTATATTTTTCAATGCAATAATAAAAAATATCACGATACATCATAAATCTTACCTGTGATCTACCCTACAAAAAATTAATCATTGATTTGCATTCAATTAACACACTAATCACAATCAACTGCATCTGGTCATACCAGATGGTATGCACTCATTGAGGAGAATGACATGCTCTACCTAAGTGAAACTATTCAAGTAAACTGGCTGAAAGATGGCATTGCAGAACTGATCTTCAATGCGCCATCTGCAATTAATAAATTAGATACAAAAACTGTTGCATCACTAGATAAAGCCGTTGCTACCCTTGAGCAACAAACTGAATTAAAAGGGTTGTTAATACGTTCTGAAAAACAAGCCTTCATTGTTGGTGCAGATATCACAGAATTTTTATCCTTATTCAGCGCACCCGCAGAAAAACTTCATGAACTGTTGAATCTCGCTAACAATATTTTCAACCGAATTGAAGATCTCCCTGTTCCTACAGTCTCCGCAATCAATGGGTATGCGCTTGGCGGTGGTTGTGAGCTAGTACTTTCTACTGATTTCCGTATTGCGTCACCCGACCTTCGAATTGGTTTGCCAGAAACTAAATTAGGCATTATGCCAGGCTTCGGTGGCTCCGTCCGTATGCCACGCTTAATTGGTACTGACAATGCCCTTGAGATTATTACCGCAGGCAAAGATATCAGCGCAGAAGAAGCACTGAAAAACGGTTTAGTTGATGCGGTTGTCCCTGCTGAAAAACTGATTGATGCTGCTGTTTCTATTTTGGCACAAGCCATCAAAGGTGACTTGGACTGGAAAGCGGCCCGCCAGCCTAAGCTGTCACCACTGAACCTCAACGAAGTTGAACGCACGATGAGCTTCACTGTGGCAAAAGGTATGGTAATGAAAGTCGCAGGCCCTCATTACCCTGCTCCAATTACCGCCGTGAAAACCATTGAGAAAGCGGCCACATTGGGCCGTGATGAAGCATTGAAACTGGAAAGCGAAAGTTTTGTTGCATTAGCACACACTTCCGTTGCTCGCGCTTTAGTCGGCATTTTCCTGAATGACCAATATGTAAAAGGTCTGGCAAAAAAACATCTGAAGGAAGTATCCACTCCTCAGCGCGCAGCCGTTCTGGGTGCAGGCATTATGGGAGGCGGCATTGCTTACCAATCAGCACGTAAGGGTGTTCCAGTGCTGATGAAAGATATTAATCAGAAAGCGCTGGATTTAGGTATTAATGAAGCGGCTAAGCTGTTAAATAAGCAATTCGAACGCGGACGTCTGGATGCGATGAAGATGGCTAAAATGCTGTCATCCATTCAACCAACCCTGAATTATGCCGGCATTGAGCAGGCGCAAGTTGTTGTTGAAGCTGTCGTTGAAAATCCGAAAATTAAAGCCGCAGTTCTGGCAGAAACAGAATCCCATATTAATGATAACTGCATTCTGGCATCTAATACCTCCACAATTCCAATCACTGAACTGGCAAAGTCACTGAAACGACCAGAAAACTTCTGTGGTATGCACTTCTTCAACCCGGTTCACCGTATGCCATTGGTTGAGATCATTCGCGGAGAAAAAACATCTGACAAAACGATTTCGACTGTTGTCGCTTACGCCAGCAAAATGGGTAAAACGCCAATCGTTGTCAATGACTGCCCAGGATTTTTCGTAAATCGTGTCTTGTTCCCTTATCTGGCTGGCTTCGGCATGTTATTGCGCGATGGCGGTGACTTCCGTCAAATCGACAAAATCATGGAAAAAGAATTTGGCTGGCCGATGGGCCCTGCTTACCTCATTGATGTTGTTGGGATTGATACTGCTCACCACGCCCAGAGTGTTATGGCACAAGGTTTCCCTGACCGTATGAGCCGCGATTACCGGGATGCCATTGATGTATTGTTTGAAAATCAACGTTATGGTCAGAAAAATGGTGTTGGTTTCTATAAATACACCCAAGACAAAAAAGGCAAACCGAAAAAAGAACAAGACGAAGCCACAGATCAATTATTGGCAGACGTTAGTCAACCTAAACAGACTTTCTCTGGCGAAGAGATCATTGCTCGTACCATGATCCCAATGATTAACGAAGTGGTTCGCTGTCTGGAAGAAGGTGTTATTGCCAGCCCTGCGGAGGCAGATATGGCACTGGTTTATGGTTTAGGCTTCCCTCCATTCCACGGTGGTATTTTCCGTTATTTGGATACGATGGGAACCGCAGCTTATGTGAAATTGGCTGAAAGTTATGCCCATTTAGGCGCACTTTATCAAGTTCCAGCCGGCCTGAAAGCGAAAGCTGAGAGCAATGAAAGTTACTATCCTGCCGCAGCAAAACTTGCTGTTAATCCCGGTGAAACAGCGTGAGGTCTGAAAACATGGAAAACGTAGTCATTATTGATGGTATCCGTACCCCTATGGGGCGCTCAAAAGGTGGAGTATTCCGTCAGATCCGTGCCGAAGATCTCTCTGCACATTTGATGAAATCGATACTCAAGCGTAATCCGTCAGTACAACCTGAACATATCGACGATATTTCTTGGGGCTGTGTACAACAAACACTGGAACAAGGCTTCAATATTGCCCGTAACTCCGCCTTACTGGCCGGGATCCCTCACTCAGTTCCTGCTGTTACAGTAAACCGTTTGTGCGGCTCTTCAATGCAATCATTACACGATGGTGCCCGCATGATCATGACGGGTGATGCCAACATTGCACTGATTGGTGGTGTTGAGCACATGGGACATGTACCGATGACTCATGGTGTCGATTTCCATCCTAAATTAAGTCGTAATGTAGCAAAAGCGGCCGGTATGATGGGTTTGACCGCTGAAATGCTGGCGAAAATGCACGGTATCAGCCGCGAAATGCAGGATGAATTTGCCATGCGTTCACACCAGCGCGCTGCACAAGCGACAGAGTCAAAAGCCTTTGCTAGTGAAATCGCACCAATCCAAGGACATGACGCTGATGGTAATCTGAAACTCATCGATTTTGATGAAGTGATCCGCCCCGATACCAACCTGAAAGACTTGTCTGCACTGCGTCCTGTCTTTGATCCCGTCACAGGCAGTGTGACCGCAGGTAACTCTTCCGCGCTTTCAGATGGTGCATCTGCGATGTTAATCATGAGTGAAAGTAAAGCTCGTGAATTAGGGTTAATACCCCGTGCTCGTATCCGTTCAATGGCAGTTGTTGGTTGTGATCCTTCTATCATGGGTTATGGTCCTGTACCTGCGACACAAATGGCGTTGAAAAAAGCAGGCTTGAACCTTTCAGATATTGGCATGATTGAGTTAAACGAAGCATTTGCAGCTCAATCTCTGGCTTGTATGAAAGGTCTGAAATTGCTGGATAGCATGGACGACAAAATCAACCTGAATGGTGGTGCTATTGCTCTCGGCCACCCACTGGGTTGCTCTGGTGCTCGTATCACTACAACCTTGCTGAACTTAATGGAGCATAAAGATGTCCAATTCGGGTTGGCAACAATGTGTATAGGGTTGGGCCAAGGCATTGCCACGATTGTTGAAAGAATCTAGTTGTTGAGTTATTGGAGTTATCTGACGATTATTTATGCGCATTTTCCCCTTGTCTGTCTTCTCTATTGCATCACTCTAATAAGTTGTTGCCGTAGTTTCCCGCCTGTCAGGGGCGGGTTTTTTTATTTCTTATATTTTATTTAATAAATTCAAATTGTGTATCAGGATAGTAATCAGATGATTCCCCAGAGGCATAGTTAACTATGTAACTGGGGGAGTGAATACTCGTCCAACAAAACATCTGAAAAGTGATGAGAAGTATGTCGATTGGCTCAGATAAACTCGAATGCATCACCATACATGCGATCGATGCAAGCATCACGTTCACTACAAAACCGTTCACGGGCAATTTTAGCCATCTCAAAACGGCCTGCTATATAGATATCATACGGCGCCAAACTGCCAAAATCTTCCAGAACAGCACTGAGTACAGTCCCCGTCCTCCCATGCCAATTCTCATCAACTTGTTCAACGACAGGAACAACCGTTAAATTAGGATAACATTCACTCAGTGCCTGCAATTCTTCTAAATCGTAGAGATGCTGCAATTCGCGGCCACCCCAGTAAATTGCAATTTCGCGGTTAGGATCTTTTTCTAATGCGGCCAGTAAGATAGAACGGGTATAGGAAAACCCTGTTCCTCCTGCAACTAATAGCATCGGGTTTTTACTATCTTCACGAAACCATGCTTTCCCGTGTGGAATATCAATATCAATAACTTTCTGATCCAGGATCCTGTCCATCACCGCCATTGCATACAGATTTAATTCAGAAGCACCTATATGCAATTCAATCGTCTGTTTTTCTGATGGCGGTGATGCCATGGAGAAAGGCCGTTTATCCCGCTCATCCATAACCACCATAAGGTATTGCCCTGCACGAAAAGAAAAAGGCGAATCAGGTAATAAACGAACCCGATAAACTGTATCTGTAATGGAGTCAACCGATGTTACTTTACAGCTTAGTGTTGTCATGCGTTCCCTCTTATCGCTTCAAAATATCTAATTGATCCCAAATCTCATCGACACGGGCCCGGATTTCATCACTCATGACTATCGGACGCCCCCACTCCCTTTGTGTCTCTCCCGGCCATTTATTCGTTGCATCCAATCCCATTTTTGAGCCAAGCCCAGAAACCGGTGATGCAAAATCGAGATAGTCGATTGGTGTATTTTCCATTAGGACAGTATCCCGTTGTGGGTCCATTCGCGTCGTTATTGCCCAGATGACATCATTCCAATCTCGCGCATTAATATCATCATCGCAGACAATAACAAATTTTGTGTACATAAATTGTCGCAGGTATGACCAAACCCCCATCATGACTCGCCTGGCATGCCCTGCATATTGTTTTTTCATCGTCACGATAGCAAGCCGATAAGAACACCCTTCCGGTGGTAGATAAAAATCGACAATTTCAGGAAATTGCTTTTGTAGAATTGGAACCAGCACTTCATTCAATGCTACCCCCAATACAGCAGGTTCATCTGGTGGACGCCCTGTATAAGTGGAGTGATAGATGGCATCACAGCGCTGAGTAATATGTGTGACGGTCAACACTGGGAACATATCTACTTCATTATAATAACCAGTGTGGTCGCCATATGGCCCTTCTGGCGCCAATTCGCCCGGCTCGATATATCCTTCAAGGATAATTTCAGCACTAGCAGGCACTTCCAAATCATTGGATAAACATTTCACTACTTCTGTTTTATGTCCACGTAACAGCCCGGCAAAAGCATATTCAGACAACGTATCAGGAATAGGAGTGACAGCTCCCAAGATTGTGGCAGGATCAGCTCCCAGTGCAACAGCAACAGGGAATCGTTCGCCTGGATGTGCCTGACACCATTCCTGAAAATCAAGCGCACCACCACGGTGTGATAACCACCGCATGATAAGTTTATTTTTCCCCAAAACCTGCTGACGATAGATGCCCAGATTCTGACGCTCTTTATTTGGCCCTTTGGTGACAGTTAACCCCCATGTTATTAGAGGAGCGGCATCTTCGGGCCAGCAGTGCATCACAGGAATACGGGTCAAATCAACTTCATCCCCCTCCCAAACCTGTTCCTGACAAGGCGCAGAACTAAGGCGCTTAGTTGGCATATTCAAAACTTGTTTGAATTTTGGCAGCTTCTCTACCAGGTCACGAAAACCTTTCGGTGGCTCAGGCTCTTTAAGAAAAGCCAGTAATTTGCCAACATCGTGCAGTGCCTTAACATCATCCTGTCCCATTCCCATTGCAACCCGTTTAGGAGTACCAAACAGATTACATAAGACCGGCATTGAATATCCTTTTGGATTTTCAAACAACAAAGCAGGACCACCGGCACGAAGAGTACGATCTGCGATCTCTGTCATTTCCAGATAAGGATCAACTTCCATACGAATTCGTTTTAATTCACCAGATTGCTCCAGCAGGGAAAGAAAGTCTCTTAGATCGCGGTATTTCATCTTATTTAATTGTACCGATTTGCAAGGAGGGAAAGACATTATAAGCCTTCCCATAAAGGTTACAAGGTAAACCCATAACCTACTAAAAATCAATGAGTTTATTGTAATCTTGTGGGTTAGGTTGCTGAGATACAATGAAACATTACTCAGACTCCACCTGTTTATCAAATTGTTCAAAAAACTCTACATTACGCTGAAAGATTTTAAACCTTCCATTTCTGTCACTAAAACTATCACTAAAAAATAGTGCTATTCTTTTAGCATGGATTTCTTCAATATACCTATTGATATAATTCAATTGATTTTAATAGTAAATCCTTTGTTGATTTCATCTATAAAAACAAAATAAATTCATAAACATACATAAAATTGGTCAATGTACAGTTAAATGCTATAAAACATGAACTTTTACTGGTAACAAACACCTACTGGCTATAAGACCATGTTTTCTCCCCTAAACGCATTTTCACTTTATAGGTGATCCTTGTATATCAGTTTTGTTATGCTTCACTTTATAGATGATCCTGGTATATCGGTTTTGTTATGCTAAGTACATTGTGTAATGGAGTCGGAATATTATGGGAAACTGGTATCTTCTTTACTGTAAACGCGGACAAATCTCTCGGGCGATAGAAAACCTGGAGCGACAGGATGTTATTTGCCTGACACCCACAGCCAAAATTGAAAAAATCGTTCGGGGTAAAAGGGCAACCGTAACCGAACCCCTCTTTCCGAACTACCTTTTTGTGAATTTTGATCCGGAGGTTATTCATACCACTACCGTCAATTCAACACGTGGGGTCAATCATTTTATCCGCTTCAGCACTTACCCAGCTGTTGTTCCACAACAGTTAATTGATGAGTTAATGAGCGCAACTGAACAGGAGTTTACTGCACCAGAAACCCCTGTTACTGGTGATACGGTACTGATAACTGAAGGTATTTTTGAAGGTATTCAGGCCATTTATAATGAACCGGATGGAGAAACCCGTTCGATTCTTCTGTTGAATATACTCAATAAAGAAGTCTCCAAGGTGTTGGATAATAAACAGTTCATTAAAGTCTGATTCAATTGAATTTTTCTCAGACCGTCATAAACACCTCCGTTTTTGAGTAGGCGCTGTTTGTGGCGGTTTTTCTCATTAAGCCATGCTAACCTAGCAAATATAGTTGTGATTGGAAGTTTACCCCGCAAGGTAAAAATCATGACAACAGTCACATTTTCACACTTCATGAAACCTGTTACATGAATAATAAGCACTTCTCACATTCCATCTGAAATGAATTAGTTACCCTTGTATGGATAAGAATATTTTCAGTTGAAGATCAACCAACTAAAATCATAGAAAAAATATCTAATAAATATTAAGGTTATATAATGAGTCAAATCACGCCTCAGTTAACAAATATGTGGGATAAAAGTCATGAATCATGGTCTGTAAAAGATAAGAAACTCCATCTTATATATGCAAACAAGATGTTTATTAAATTAAATAATTTGTCAGACGATTTTGATGTTACAGGGTATACTGAAAAAGAATTACCTACACCATTTAATCATCTTGTTCACCTCTTTGAAGAACATGATCGTCAAGTCTTAACATCCATGCAACGAGTATCATCTATTAGCTCTTATTTCCAATACGAATCAAAACAACTAAGACCCTATTTTTGCGAAAAATACCCATTAATGAGTGAAGAAAATAAATGCATCGGAATCATTTGTCACATTAAAGAAATAGATCATTTTTCAGTACATCACTATATCAAAAATGATATTACGGCGTCCATTAACCTCAGCCCTCCTAACAATATATTAACAGAAAAAGAATGGATAATAGTATTTCTGTTCTGCCGAGGTATCAGTAATAGAAAAATTGCTAATGAATTAAAAATATCATGTCGTACATTAGAAAGATATTTTAAAAATATCTATGAAAAATTTTCAATAAATTCAATGATTGAATTAAAAACTCTTTGCGAAAGAAACAATTATGATTTATACATCCCTCCCAAATATCTTAAATCTATAGATTATACTTTT
>NZ_CAWMEB010000029.1:0-383 GCF_963866145.1 Xenorhabdus sp. NBAII XenSa04 | reverse complement strand
AAGGGAACCTCTAAAAACTTTTCATAGCCGCCTAACAGAGTAAAATACAAACAACACATCTCTGTAAGGTAACGCCATCATGCTCCCTCCTCGTTCTGCTTTGAAAAAAGACAAATTGGCGGCCGAGTATCATCGGCAGAAAATAGATAAATTAGGCGACCCACTCCTTTTACTTGATAAGTATGTTGATTTTTCGGCACTCGCTGAGTCGGTTGACCGTGCGGTGCCCCGCGTTGTTTCGCCTAAAGGGGGACGCCCGCCGTTCCCTACGGAAGTGATGGTTCGCATCATTATCCTGAAACATTTCCATACTCTTTCTGATGAAAAGATGGAATATCAATTACTTGACCGGATGAGCTGGCAACGGTTTTGTCGTTTAACCG
>NZ_CAWMEB010000028.1:0-477 GCF_963866145.1 Xenorhabdus sp. NBAII XenSa04 | reverse complement strand
GCAACAGGTCGTGCAGGGGATCACCAGATTGGCGTCTGGGGAGTTCCTTAAAAATATGCCGGAAGTAAAAAGACGGATTGATGTCATTGGCCCGGCAGGTCATCACCAGGCTGTATAAGTTCGCACTGGCAAAGGCGCCGTCTGCGGAGGTGGAAAAAATCCAATTCTTGCGCCCCGTGGTGAACGGACGGATATCCCGCTCCGTGACATTATTGTCTATGCTGATATGCCCGTCTTCCAGATAAACCAACAGTTTCGGCCACTGGTTCAGGGTATAGCTGATCGCCGAGCCGATAGCACTTTTCGGCAACATCGTCCGGCTCGACTCCGTCAGCCAGTCATGGAAGTCTTTCAGTACCGGGGTCGCTTTTTCCTGCCGTAACCGCTGTCGTTCATCGGGATTGAGTAACCGGGCCTCCCGTTCAATGGCGTACAGCCGGGCAAAAAATGTCAGCCCCTGCTCGGCACGTCCGGCTT
>NZ_CAWMEB010000027.1:0-5134 GCF_963866145.1 Xenorhabdus sp. NBAII XenSa04 | reverse complement strand
TCAAGTTAGATTGGTATAAAACATAATTGTTATTGATTTCATTCTATTTTTTTCATTTTGCTGTTTTCCTTCTTGCATTGCTCCGCCAACAGTAGAGTTGAACCAACCTGATACAGCTGAATCACCAACGTTACCAACCACTGATGGGACTGAACTTTGTTTCACAGGCTTTGTAATAGTCCAAATATCTATTGGTTCCCATTCATATTGTTTCGATATAGGATTAAGCACTTTCTCCATTGGTATCTTGATAACATTACCAGCCGCATAACGCTGGCCAAGAATTTAATGCCGTAACCAAGAAGTGATCCCGACACAAAATGATCGGGATCACTTCTTCATGCACAACAGCAATAATGTGGCTTATTTCTTATAATAATATGATATCCATAATATTATTCCTAAGGGTACTCCCATTAATCCTAATTTCATTGACAAGAACAGATTCCTATTCAAGTAACTTTTTATATCATCCCAATTATTAGAGGATGCTGGACTCAACCAACTCATAAAAGAAAAAACAATAAAAAGAGCCAGAAAAATAGAAACACATGAGTAACAACATAAAATAACTAGATGAATACACATTTTTTTCCTATTTTTCACCTGTAACCTCTTTTTTAGAAAGACTATTTACCGTTGATTCAGTAGTTGCACTACCTACAGTATTCCCTATTATATTTGGTATTGGGTTTTGTTTTACTGGTTTCGTAATTGTCCAAACACCTGTTGGCACCCATTCATACTGTTTAGATATAGGGTTTAACACCTTATCCATAGGTATTTTTATTACCGCTGTTCCTGTATAACCTACGCTTGCTCCAGCCTTTGCCATAAGTGCTCCAAGGAAAGGATCATCACCTTTGATTTCTGCCGTATAATAACCACCTACTGCGTTCCAATTAACTGTTGGGGCATATCCTTTTCCTCCAGTAATTAAACCAACAACTCCAGCGCCAATCACGTCTGATAATGTTACATTTCCTGAAGTACCATACTGAATTGCTGCATTCATCCCGCTAGAAACTCCCGCAGCCAATAGTTGCTCTTTTGCTCCAGTTCCATTAATAATGGCCTTGCTGCCAAAGATCATCACAGGCCACGACGTTGGATCTAGAGCGACAGCCGCCACTCTGTCAGAAGTGGTAATATTATCCTTCAAAAACTGCAAATCCTTACCATTCAAATATTGCACTATCTTAATAGCATCCGGGTCTTTCAGTTTCTCCGATAACCGGATTTGCATAGGAGCTGCATCAAGTGCAACATTGGTATTTGCTTGAATAAGATCTTCATAGGTTACGCAGGTAATACCCCCTCCACTGCATTTTTCCTGCAATTCAGCACTATTTTTATTGCTGATGTCCAAATATTTCTGAATGACAGCACCACAGTCCCCTCCTTTGGCCTTACATTCGGCCAACTCTTTATCCAGGTTGCGGCTGTCATCCTCATACAAATAGTTAGATTCCACCGCGTTTTTCGCACTCTGCGCTCCGGTCACACCCCCTGCGGTAGAGTTAGTCGCCAGCCCCGCAGCAATCCCGCCGGCCAGCGTGGACAGGTTGCTGACGGTTTCCTTCTCATCGGGTGACAGCTCGCTTTGTTTCTTGTTCGGGTACAGTGCATTAATAATAGCAGACGCGGCCAGTTCCCCGCTTACCGCACCCGTTGCCCCAGCAGTGGCCGAGCCCCCTTTCATTTCGGCAATAACACCACCCAAAATCGCATGCGCCATCAGGTTGGTGGCTTTTTCTGCCGGTGTCAGTTGCTCATACGTTTTATCGCCATAGGTGAGGGTTTTCACCGCGTTGGCCAGATACGGCGCTGCCCCGCTGGCAATGGCCGATGGGATGTCGCCACCCGCCAGCCCCTGCAACGCCCCGATGACCGCTGTCACCGCCTGACGTTTACTGCTGCCGATATCCGCGCCCTGCGCTTTGATGGCACCGTCATAGGCTATCTTATACGCCCGGTCAGCCACCGATGTCGCATCGACGGGCTGACCTTCTGCCCTCAGTTGTTTTTCCGCCGCCTGTTTCAGTGTTTGCTGCGTGTGCGGGTCTTTCAGGTCTTCCGTGGCTTTCTTCGTCGCCTTAATCGCTTCATGCGTATTGTAGATATCCATCACCTGGGTGCCGATTTCAGCGATAGCCTGCGCCTGTGCCAGCCGCCGTTGTTCTTTCTCCTTGTCAAAAATCGGACTCAGGCCATTGGCGGCATTATCGGTATCGCGGCTCAGGTCTGAGACAGCCTGTTTTTGCTTATCCGCATCACGCACCATAATCGTGCCGTCACTCACCGCCGCATGTGTCGTTGACGATTTGCTGTCACTCTTGTTGGTGCCGGCCAGCATATTCGAGGCCATATTGGACACCAGCTGGCTGCCCACCGCGCCGCCGGTACTGATACCCACACTCTGGTGCTCCGTTTGGTACTCCGCCTTGTTCTGGATATCACTGAAGCCCAGTGTGCCGGTGTCCAGCCGGTTTTTGTCTTTCTCTGCGTGACTTGCCATCACGGCGCCGTCAAGCTGGGTATGTTCCCCCACTTTGACATCAAAGCCGCCCTTGCCGGCAAAAATCCCTGTCTGCTCGTTCACCGAATCAAACGTGCTGTGCAGCTTGTCACGGCGGGCATTCACGCTGGCTGAACCGCTCATTGAGCCATAGGTGAAGCTGGCACCCGCACTGGCATTCTGCTGCTTGCTGTTGTAATGGTCCTTGTCCTGCTCACTTTGCAGGTGCAGGTTACGGCCCACATCAGCCGTCACTGTCTCCCCGCTGACCTGTGCCCCTTTCAGCGTCGTATCCTGCCCCGATTTCAGTTTCACCTGATGACCGGCATCGACGAGCGTTTCAGTATGGGTCACCCCGTCGCCGGTTTCATGCCCTTTGCCCTTGTTGACGCTGGCGGAGAATTGAATGCCGTAACCGCCCTGTCCGGCCGTCAGCCCCACGCCGACACTGCCACCTTTGCGGCTGTTCTCACCCCGCGTAGTCCGGGTGTTTTCAGCCGATTCCAGCACGATATCGCGTTTGGCGTCCAGCGTCATATCGCGGCCGGCTTTTAAGGTACTGCCCTGCACCTGAATATCGCCGCTGTCCTGCGTCGTGTTGTCTCCGGTGGCTTTAATGCGAATATCCTGCCCGGCACTCAGGCTGCTGCCCTGTGATTGCGTCTGTTCCGTGCGGGTTTGTGATTTCGCGGACTGGCTGCCGTAAGAAAGCTGGATGCCGATGGTGTCGGTCGGTTTTTTCGCCTCCCCGCCGGCCGGGTTAATCGCCTCAGCTTTTGCAGATTCAGCCTCACTGCGCTGCCACGCCTGGTAGCCCTGCACCCCGGACAGCGTGGCCTGCGTGCCTTTCAGTGCCTGTAACCGGCTGTCTTGGGTGTCTTTGGCTTCATTGGCCGTCTGTACCGCCGTGTTAACCGCACTGCCGACCGCCCCGGACAACGCCAGTGTCAGGCCTGACTGCTTCTGCTCGGTTTGGCTCAGTTCCGTATGGCTGTTTTTCGCGGCCGTGACCGCCACGTCTTTGGCTTTAATATCCATATCTTTACCGGCGATAATATCGCTGCCGTGCACGATGGCCTGTTCGCCGGCATGCAAAGTGACATGGCCGTCACTGCTGCCCACGGTGCTGCCTTTTTGCAGTATAGCATCGCTGTCGCTGGACTGTTTGAGTGTCGAGCTGCCTATTGTAAAGCCCACGCCTCCCGTGCCCATCAGGCCGGATTTTTTCTCTTTTTTCCAGGTGAACCGGTGATTGGTCTCTTCGGCCGTGGTGATGTTCAGATTCTGGCCGGCATGAATCTGAACATCCCGGGTGCCCACCACATTGCTGCCCTGCACGGTAGTATCCTGACCGGACTGAATATGCACCGTATCGCCGCTCAGGGTGCTGCTGACTGCCCGGGTGCGGTCATATTGTTCCCGGGTCGTGGTGGTGGTCGAGGAAAACCAGCTGTTGCTGCCTTTCACTTTCAGGTACTCGTCATGGGTTTGCTGCTGTTCACCCGCCACGACCGCCACATCCCGCCCCGCCTCCACTTGCAGTGTTTTACCGGCCGTGATACCGGTTGCGCGAAGGTTAACATCCCGTCCGGCGCGCAGGCTGACCGGCCCGGCACTGTTAACGGCCGTGCCCGTTTCCCCTGATTCTGTGTGGGTCAAATAGTTATCCCGGTGCCATTCAAGGTGTTCACGCTGCGCGGTTTTGGCTGTCCCGAACTGAATATCCCGCCCCGCGTCTAACTGAATCTCACTGTGTTGACCCTGTGACATCAGTTGGGCGGCCGACGTGTAAATATCCTTGCCTGCCCGCAGGTGCAGTTTGCCATCCGTCCCCTGCACATACACCCGGGCAACATTATCCACGTAAGCCGAACTGAACCGGTTATTGCCGGCCTGATTTTCACCGCGGCGGGTGGTACTGGCGATATCAATATTATTCCCCGCCCCTATCGTCAGTGACTGACTGGCACCCATCGTCCCGCCCCGCTGGACCATATCGGTCCGGGCCTGCAAATCAACCTGGCTGCCCCGCACAAATCCCCCCTGATTACGGATATTCTCCGCCAGAATGTGGATATCCTGGCCGATAATCCGGCCCTGATTGAGCAGGTCGCCACGCAGTTGCACATTGACCTGGCTGCCACTGAGCAGGGCGCCAGTGCCATCCAGTGAACCGGCCTGCGTGCGCACATACACCTGGGGAACCAGCACGGTTTGCTGGCGGCCGTCCGGTAAGGTGACCGTCGCATTGACCAGCCAGACCATATCTTCGGTGAGACGGGCCATCTGTTCCGCATTCAGGGCAATTCCCGGCGTCAGATTAAAGGCGTGCCGGGCACGCACGCCGGCATTCATCAGTGCCTTAAATTGTTCCTCGTCATTCTGGTGTCCCGGCAGATAACGTTTGCCGGTCAGGTTAATCACCTGCTCACGGATCAGGCGCTGTTCATAGAAACCATCCCCTAACCGCTTGTGCATGTTATTGTGATCCCAGCGCAGCTGCTGTTGCATATAGTCCGTCCCCAGCCATTTTTTCAGCCGGGTAAACTGCGGATCCGTTTCAACCAGCGGCAGGTTGTCGATCACCGCCACCGCCGGTGTGGGTGGCGTATTGTC
>NZ_CAWMEB010000026.1:0-6763 GCF_963866145.1 Xenorhabdus sp. NBAII XenSa04 | reverse complement strand
CTTAAGATCCTGTATATGATCGAGACCTAATAAAGTAGAGCCCACAAAATAAGCTTGCTAACATATTACCAAGCATCATACATTTAATAATATTTGCAACTGGATCATTATCAATTGATAAAATAAATGATAATGGGATTCCGATTAATATGAGTGATAATCTGAATAGTGGCGGAAGTTGTGACATACCATATACCCGAAGAGTTGCGATGAAGGTTTGAGCTATACCATCAAATGCAATTACACCAACTGATAAAGCAAAATATCTAGCTAATACTTGATCAGTATGGCCTAAATAAATATAAGGTAGTAGAGGTGTGATAAGATAAAATAAAAATGAAAATGATGCAATATATAACATTCCTTTTTTAAGATAATTTACAGTAATAGTTTTATTTTTTTCATTATTTTGTGTTAGTGATATGGTTAATGATATTGTCATTCCAATAAAAATAACAGAAATTGTATTCATGAAATTCAAAGTCAAACCAAAAAATGCAGAATTTTTTGTTATCATATTGTTTGCAATATACATAACCAGAAAAGATAAACCACCGGTAAAGCAGAGGCTGGTTATGGCTCCACTTCGTCCTAATATAAAAATATTATAATTTAAACCGTTAAATTTTCTTGGCTTTAATTTTATTTTTTGCTTTAAAAATAAAAAACAAAGAGGTAGTAATATCAATAGTCTAACAAAACAAGTTGACGCTGAAACGGCCATTGAACTATCATTAACACACTTAATAAATATGTAATTTAAGATAAAGTTTGCAATTGCACTATATAGAGTAATTAGGAAGACTTTTTTTTCTAATTTAATAGTTTCTAATATATTGGAAAATCCAATTGAAATGCACAATGGTAATATGCTAACATTTAGAATTAAATATGTTTTAAGGGCTTGGCTATTATCATGAAGAATGAAAGATGTGATTAAGCCAATAATAAATAGGTAGATGGATAGATAAATAGAATATCTTATTACTCCTTGAATATACCTTTGTCTTTTTTTATGGTTTGCCTTGCCAATTACAATATTAATTCCAATGCTAAGCATTATTGATAGAATAACGAAAATCTGATTCAATTGTGCAGCAACAGAAAAATTTTTTACGTATTCATTTCCTTGATGACCTAACATAATCATATCACAAAGGGGTAATGATAATGCAATGAAACGGGTAAATGAGATGATAAATGCTCTTGAAATGAAATCATCTTTCATTTTTACTCTCCATTAATTTAGGAACGTCATCATCTTCATTTAATTCCCAAAAAAAGAACTCACCATTGTCAATTAAATAATCACTTTTATCTACATTAATATAAAAAACCTCACGAAACTGATCTGCCTTAGTTGACTTTTGTGAGCCGAATAGTTTATCTCTTATTTCACCATATAAAATTAAAATTATTATTTTTTCTGACTTGTTCATGTATGACCACTGTGAACAAGAAAGGAGCGCTAGCTCTTCTTTGATTTTTATTTCTACGGGAACCTTTATTTCATTAAGATATTTTATTAGAGAAATACCTAACCGCCAATCTGTATATTCATTATTCTCATAACACCAAGAAATAAATCTATGATAAACTTTGTTTTCATTAATATTAAAGTAATAAATAATATCAGGACAAGCATTTTCTATTAGATATCTTGAGGCATCAATTATTAAATCTCTAAATTGTATTTCCAATAAATTCATCGAATGGTTATTGATATTAATAGGATTAATAACAGAGTTATAAAATATTTTACGCATGAGAACACCTATTAACTAATTGTATGTCTTTAGACCAATCTAATATATTGAAGTTATCATCACGCTCTACAGAAATCGTTTCAATATTATTAGATTGTATTATGTTCTCTAGAAATTTTTTTGTTTCCAAATCAATACAGCTAGCGTGTGTATCCCTGAAAAAATCACCTATGGAGCAAGGTTCAAAACCTGCAATATGGTAATGTCGTGTATTAGACAGTAGAGGAAGCCAACTTTCTTTTAACTCACATTTATTTTTTTCAGCAACTACAGCATTAGAAATATCAAAGAGCAATTGGCAGTTGGTTTCTTTTACTAAACGATGATAAAAAGATGATTGGGCGTGTTCTTGGGGGATTACAGATGGATAATTTTCTAATAACAGTGAAGTTTCTAATAGAGACTGCCATAAATATACTTTACTCCTAATCCAATCGAAATGGTATTCATAATTAATTTCTAGCATTTGAGGTGTGGCTTGATTTTCTATAAAAAAAATCCCAATATGGTCAGAAATATACAGAGGGTGTAAATCTTTTTCTAGCTTTTTGATTAGCTTTGTTATCTCAAGCAGTTGTGTCTCTGGACGGTGTAAAAACTGTGAATTCATTATATGAAATGCACAATTCCTCCCATCTAGTATTTTTAATATTGAATTAGAATCTGTATTAAGGAAGTTATCAATAACTATCTCTACGAAATCTATGTGATTTTTTTTTAAAACCTCTATAAAAACAGGCAACTCTCTTTGTCCAGACCAGTTAATTCCTATCTTCATATTGTATATCCTCGATAAAATCAGTAAATGAATGAATAATATATTGTGATTTACTAGCAATCATTGAATCCATTTCATCTTCAGATAGTGAAATTCGATACCCTTTTTTTTCAATATAATGGAACCAAGTATCAAATAATTCAGACTCGGTGAAGTCCAGATGGTTTACTATTTCCTGAAAGTTTTCAATATCGTTCTTAATGATTTTTTTTAGGTAATTTTTAGCATATCTCAACGGACTAAGTGTTTTAGCCGATATACTCTTGAAATTGTTTATTCTTTCTTCTAAAAACAAAAAATCTCTATCATAGCTATCTTGATTGTATTTCCATTCTGTATTACTGTGCTCAATGTTAATATAAACATCATCATTAAGTAAGTTTAAGTGTAAAATTTTCTCTAATATCTCCCACGCCATTGGTGATACTGAACTATCATGCCCATCATGCAATATTCCATCTTTTCCAAGATGAATTCCTGAAAGATGTATTTCAATAACTTTTTCCCAATCAATGAGACCTATTAGTATAGTAGGATCTACTCCATTATTTTTACAATCAATAACTAAGTGAGATAAGTCAATGATGGATTTTGCTTTTGATGCAGTTAATATCCGATTAAAACTTTTCCAATTACTATAAATTTCCTCTGGTGAAGACGAGTAAAAATTTGCGTTTTCTATCCATACATCTTTTTCTGTATCTTCTTGTACTTTATATATGAATCTAACTGCATTTTCTTCTTTTTCTTCAGATGCATTATAGTGTGATGAAAACCCCAATTTACCTATATTTTCACATCGATCACCACAGAGGTGAAAACCTATGCTTTTTATCCTTACATCTTCTTTTATAGGAGCTAATTTTTCTTTAATGAAGATATTTTGGTGTAAAACATATTCTGTTATTGGTGATCTGGATATATGGAGGGAAAGTGATAGATTATCACAGAAATATATAGGCTTGGACCCTACTTGAAAAATTTTCTTATAGGCCAAGAATCCGAGTTCCATGAGCTGGATGTTTTTATACATTTTTAGCACACTGCTTTCAAATGCAGGATTAAAGCTACATGCTAACTTCATTATTTTTATCTCCTGAATAAATTCTCCCTGTGGATAATACAGGGAGAATTTATAATTAAATTTTATTTATTGTAATCAGCACAAGTCATTTCTTTATCTTTCACTTTGACTACAACTTTAATTATATTTTTCATGGTTTAATCCCCTATGTTAGTTTAATAAAACTTGAAAATGAGATAAGGAATTTATCAAATAAAAATTGCATTTCAAGTGATCAAAATCACATAAAATCCACATTTATTTAACCATCTGATGTTGTTAATTTTTTAAGTACTCAAAAGAAATTAATTAAAATTTTGTTACCACTATTTTTTTAAAAACTATTAATGAAATGTACACCTATATTGAAAATATCCGCATTATTATCCCGGATTACGGTGAAATGTACCGATATGGTGAACCTATTTACTCTGCATTTGTTGAATCAACTATCAACTATACCATTGCTAAACGAATGGTGAAAAAGCAGCAAATACAATGGAGCCAGCAAGGCGCGCATTACTTACTCCAGACACGCACGGCGGTACTGAATGATGATTGAAAATTCAATTTAAGCACTGGTATCCGGGCATAAAATTAGGCGACGAAACGGAGCATTGTTGGACAGAGGCAGTTGCTGCATATGAATGCCCCACAGTTTTATGGTCTCCATGTAGAGTGGATGTTTTGGTTGTCCTGATTTATTTATGTCTAAGACAAACAATTCATTATCTATCAAATCTAACACATTCTTATACCTACCAAAATGAACTCCCTTACTGCCCCATGCAACTATGACCATACCGGCTTCATCTGAATTTTTTTTAATATATAGATCGTTATCTATCCCTATTGGATTATCTTCGGCAAATAGATCGCTAGGTCGTGTCGCTCTGAAAGCAAACAGATTGCACATATACATTCCACCGAAACCTAGTTTTTTGGCGAAACTTATGCATCTCTTTATCGTCGGATCATCTGTTTCATGGTCTGCTGTTGATGGGTTTAGTCCGATAAACATGAGATAGGGCTTACTACTATCCCAAATTCTACATAGATCATACCTGTACTTACCACACTTAGAGATAGTCGCTGATGATTTCATTGGCGTCCTTATTTTTAAGATAAAGAAAGTATTATATTCCCGCACGCGATGGGCGAGGATTTACGACGTATCTTGTCGTTATATACCCTTCTCTTTCAAGTTGCCTCTTTGTTGGCTGCACTCACTCGCCCCAGTCACATAGTTATCTATGCTCCCGGGGATTAGCTCCCTTACCGCCGCGATGCAGCTTGAAATCCATTGGGTATAGAGAATTATTTTGTGACCATTGTGTCACATATGAAGATAAATCATAATGTTGTTAATACTGCCATATCCTGTGAAAATATCAGAAGATGCTAGTTTCAACGTTTGCGGCACGTTATGGAAAATTTTTTGACCGATGAAAGAATATATTTTTGAGGTAATAGGTGTTAAAAAGTCACAAAAGACATATTTTGGTTAAAAAAATAACAATACCGCATTGAACTGAACTGACTATGTATATCTCATTAATAATTGGAGTGATCTTTGAATAACAAATTAAAAACAATATTTATTTTTTCTCTAGGTTCATTAATCATCTGTATTGTCGTTTTATTCAATATAATAATAAATTTTTTTGTAACCGATGAGCTGACTATTAATCAAATGGTTATAAGCATCAACTGTATGATCGCCGGAATTATTTTCCATTATACCTGTCGCGTAATTAATCAGGCTAGATTACATGAAAAATATCTCGATGAGGTATTCAAATGGCCGGGAAATGACAAATTCACAGTAATAGTCAAGAACAACGGTGTCACTACTGAATTCAACGAATGGGTGGCCCAACAAACTAATCCCATCACGATCCGTCAAGCAAATTTCGGACTTGGACATGCTTTAGCCCAAGCCTACCAAATTGAAAATAAAAGAGAATCAGATTGGGACAAATTTATCTATTTTTTGTCTATGAAAGCTATAAAATTTAATCAAATTCATCAGTACGATTGCTTTTTTATTAGGTGGTGTATCTCTGGTGCTATTGATTACAGATAAGCAAACATTACTCGGAACGAAATTAGCTATCAGTATCTCTTTATTCGCATTCGGGGGTTTTATGACATTTATGGCACGTAATATGCGTAAAAAAAAGGTAAAAATTATCCTTTCTGAAACGATTAGTATCAAGAATATTGATGTCTTAATGGAGAAAGCCATCAATCATAATATGCACGAGGAATTTTGTGACATTATGCGCACCTCAGCTAGACCTAGAACGGTTCAAGATGCAATGAAAATTATTCACCAAAAAAGTCAAGTAACACAATCTTTTCCTGCCTAATCATATAAGGAAAAATTTGTAAAATGAACGCGATTTGTCACTCTTAGTATCACCGTAAGAGTGACAAAAAACCGCAAATAAATACTTGCAGTCCAGTCCAGTTAATAGGTAACCTACTAATTTGAGTGATAGTGGCTGGAATTAGGTATTTCTTTCTGCCTCCTGAATTTTCTTGATATCGTTTTCCAAGAACTGCAATTGTGTTTTTGTGCCTCGCAGGCGAACCTTTGTGTTTTTCTCTTCCCGTTGCAGGTTGTCACACGAAGCTCTCAGATCATCTCGTTGTTTGAATAATCTTTTAATTTCCCTCACTGTGTGTTCAGCTTCACGCGCACTTTCCAGCAGATAATCAAATGCATCGATATTACAGCCACACTGATTACATTTGACGATGCGATATTGTTCATTGATTGTTATCGCAGGATGTTTACAGCGGGATTGTTCGGGTGTTTTATGAGTGATTGTGGTGCTAGTGCTAATTTTATTATCGTTATTAAATTTGAGAGTAACGATTTTGTCTGTCATTTTTCCTCCAATCATGCGTCCCATTCAGCATAGGCACGGGTTCACAAGGTAAAATCACAATATGGCCCATGCGCCAACAACCATTACATATCACTTTATCCCCTTCATACAGCCAGTCTTCGTACCCTGTTTCTGTCTCAACTAATGCGCTTTCCATACCGCATTTTTCACAATCACCTAACCAAAGCTGGCCTTCCTTTGCCAACAGTAGATAATATCGTTATGAATGCGCTGAAATAGGGGTTTCGGGAGTAACGGA
>NZ_CAWMEB010000025.1:0-53618 GCF_963866145.1 Xenorhabdus sp. NBAII XenSa04 | reverse complement strand
GAGATGGTAATGCCAGGTGATAACATCAACATGAAAGTGACTCTGATTGCGCCAATCGCAATGGACGAAGGTCTGCGTTTCGCAATCCGTGAGGGTGGCCGTACTGTAGGTGCTGGTGTTGTTGCTAAAGTGATCGCATAATCTTTTTAATGTGTTCATTTTGGAAGGGGCATCGACAGATGCCCTTTTTATACGTTGTCCTAGGAAGAACCTATCTCATCAATAGTTGTCTGATGGTACGCTGACTGAAATAACTGTGAATTATTGGTGAGATAGGCTCTGATACAACGGATAGACTTTGGTATCGCCCAGTTTTCAAGAATTCTTTCTAAAAAATAGTTTTCAAGAAAACAGATACAAAAAGTCCTGCTGAATTATGGCACCGAGTCAGATACAATTACAATTATCTTTGGGTTCGGTCTGATTTGTTTTGCTCTTGCGAGGCAAGCTGGCTATCTATTTACATCATAGTTACTTACATATAGTTACAGGTTGGTTTATGAGTGCGAATAGCAATGCTCAAGAAAGCGGGCGTGGTCTTGATATAGCAAAATGGCTATTGGTGGCAGTGCTGCTGGTGGTTGCTATTGTGGGTAATTACTATTACCGGGAGTATAACCTGCCTCTGCGCGCGATAGCCGTTGTTGCTATTGTTGCCCTTGCAGGAGCAGTTGCATTGTGGACTGCGAAAGGCAAAACTGCATTAGCATTTGCCCGTGAATCCCGCGTTGAAATGCGTAAAGTCATTTGGCCAACACGCCAGGAAGCTCTGCATACGACACTGATTGTTGCGGCTGTTACGGCTGTCATGTCTCTTATTTTGTGGGGGCTGGATGGTATTCTGGTGCGTTTAGTTTCATTTATTACAGGCCTGAGGTTTTAAGAATGTCTGAATCCCCAAAAAAGCGTTGGTATGTCATACAGGCATTTTCTGGGTTTGAAGGTCGTGTGGCTCAATCTCTGCGTGAGCATATCAAATTGCATGATATGGAAGATTCTTTTGGCGAAGTGATGGTGCCGACAGAAGAGGTTGTTGAGATCCGCAGTGGCCAGCGTCGTAAAAGCGAGCGTAAGTTCTTCCCTGGCTATGTCTTAGTACAAATGGTAATGAACGATGCAACCTGGCATCTGGTTCGCAGTGTACCACGCGTAATGGGCTTTATCGGTGGTACATCTGACCGCCCGGCACCAATTAGTGATAAAGAAGTCGATGCGATTATGAATCGCCTTCAGCAGGTTGGTGATAAACCACGTCCAAAAACTTTGTTCGAACCAGGCGAAATGGTTCGTGTCAGCGATGGTCCGTTTGCGGACTTCAATGGCGTAGTGGAAGAAGTCGATTACGAGAAGAGCCGTTTGAAAGTTTCGGTTTCTATTTTTGGTCGTGCCACGCCAGTTGAGCTGGATTTTAGTCAGGTCGAGAAAGTTTGATCTGATGCTTAATTAAGCGAGTTGGCTTGCAAAGGGTGTGAAATTAACATACAATTTCGCGCCTTTTGTTTTTATCTAGATAAGCAACTAAGTCTGGTAACAAACATAACTTTTTTTGTGGTCTGGTCTTTATTAGATTATTAGACGAGGCCTGAATCGTTAGGGGAGCCTCTTTCTGGAGGCGATAACACCCATATAGAGGAAAAATATAGATGGCTAAGAAAGTACAAGCCTACGTTAAGCTGCAAGTTGCAGCAGGTATGGCTAACCCAAGCCCACCAGTTGGTCCAGCTTTGGGTCAGCAAGGTGTTAACATCATGGAATTCTGTAAAGCGTTTAATGCTAAAACTGAAAGCATTGAAAAAGGCCTGCCAATTCCAGTTGTTATCACTGTTTACGCAGACCGTTCTTTCACTTTCGTTACTAAAACCCCACCAGCGGCTGTCCTGCTGAAGAAAGCAGCAGGCATCAAATCTGGTTCTGGCAAGCCGAACAAAGACAAAGTTGGTAAAGTAACCAGCGCTCAGATTCGTGAAATTGCTGAAACTAAAGCTGCGGACATGACTGGTGCTGATGTTGACGCAATGATGCGTTCAATCGAAGGTACTGCTCGTTCCATGGGCCTGGTAGTGGAGGGTTAATCAATGGCTAAACTGACCAAGCGCATGCGCACTATTCGTGAAAAAGTTGATGCAACTAAACAATATGACATCAATGAAGCCGTTGCTCTGCTAAAAGAATTAGCTACCGCTAAATTTGTAGAAAGCGTTGACGTAGCTGTTAATCTTGGCATCGATGCGCGTAAATCTGACCAGAACGTTCGTGGTGCAACTGTACTGCCACACGGTACTGGTCGTTCAGTACGTGTTGCTGTATTTACTCAGGGCGCAAACGCTGAAGCAGCTAAAGCTGCTGGTGCAGAACTGGTAGGTATGGAAGATCTGGCTGAACTGGTTAAGAAAGGCGAGATGGATTTCGACGTAGTTATCGCATCTCCAGATGCAATGCGCGTTGTTGGCCAATTGGGTCAAATTCTGGGTCCACGTGGCCTGATGCCAAACCCAAAAGTTGGTACTGTAACTCCTAACGTTGCAGAAGCGGTACAAAACGCTAAAGCAGGTCAGGTTCGTTACCGTAACGACAAAAACGGTATTATCCATACCACCATCGGTAAAGTTGACTTTGATGCTGACAAACTGAAAGAAAACCTGGAAGCTCTGTTGGTTGCGCTGAAAAAAGCTAAGCCATCTTCTGCTAAAGGCGTTTACATCAAGAAAGTTAGCTTGTCCACAACCATGGGCGCAGGTGTTGCAATCGACCAGTCTGGTCTGAACACCGCAGCTTAATAATTTAAGCTAAAAGCGAATAACGCTTTACCTTGGCGTCAGATTTGTCTAAAATCTGACGCTTCGAATTTGCCTGAACAGATGTATAACAATTGATAATAATTGATACATAAAATGTATCAGAGCAAATCACAGTTTTCGGTTGGAGCTTGGCCTAATCCAAGCCCCGTCCAAGACCGCAGGCGTAAGTAATTACTTAATATCCTGCGTAGACGGTGACAGAGCCAAAGGAAATTTATTTTCTGGATTCTGCTCACCGTGTTTCAGCGCTCAGGCACATTTCGTGCTCTGGGTGAAGTGAGTCCCGGGTCTGCCCGGTTAATCCAGGAGCAAGAAGCTAATGGCACTAAATCTTCAAGACAAACAAGCGATTGTTGCTGAAGTCAGCGAAGTAGCCAAAGGCGCGCTGTCTGCGGTTGTTGCGGATTCTCGCGGCGTTACCGTAGATAAAATGACTGAACTGCGTAAAGCAGGTCGCGAAGCTGGCGTTTACATGCGTGTTGTTCGTAACACTCTGATGCGCCGTGCTGTTGAAGGTACTGAGTATGAGTGCCTGAAAGAAGCGTTTGTTGGTCCAACCTTGATTGCTTTTTCTAATGAACATCCGGGCGCCGCTGCTCGTCTGTTCAAAGATTTCGCGAAAGCGAACCCAGCATTCGAGATTAAAGCAGCAGCCTTTGAAGGTGAGTTTATCCCAGCGAGCAACATCGATCGTCTGGCAACGCTCCCAACTTACGAAGAAGCAATCGCACGCCTGATGTCAACCATGAAAGAAGCCGTTGCAGGCAAACTGGTTCGCACCCTGGCTGCACTACGCGATAAGAAAGAAGCAGCTTAATTGCTTATTTCCTTCGTTGCTTTTTAACGTATAAATTTTTTCTGAATTTTAGGAACACTTGTTATGTCTATCACTAAAGAACAAATTCTGGACGCAGTTGCAGAAATGTCTGTAATGGACGTTGTTGAAATTATCAGCATGATGGAAGAGAAATTCGGCGTTTCTGCTGCTGCTGCTGTAGCTGTAGTTGGTGCTACTGCTGAAGCAGTTGAAGAGAAAACTGAATTCGACGTAATCCTGACTGGCGCTGGTGCTAACAAAGTTGCTGTAATCAAAGCAGTACGTGGTGCAACTGGCCTAGGTCTGAAAGAAGCTAAAGACTTGGTTGAAAGCGCACCAGCAGCACTGAAAGAAGGCATCAGCAAAGAAGACGCTGAAGCTCTGAAAAAATCTCTGGAAGAAGCAGGTGCTTCTGTTGAGATCAAGTAAGATCAGTTTGAAGTTCGCAGCCTGATTATTAAGGCTGGCGGCTGGCGGTTTTTTAATCGCCAGCCTTTTTGCGCTGTAGAGCACCTTATTGTTTTAAAGATCATTGTTTTATAAAGTCATTTTGGAGTTTTATAAGGCATATGCTCTATAGAGCACAACGCAGGGAGTTAGTAGCATTTCACACTGTTTGGCTGCTAATGAACCCAGAATACTCCTTCCTATTGACGACTTAATATACTGCGTTCTCAGCTACGATCCACTCGGGTAGCTCGGTAGTAAGTAACGCAATGAAATGATTTAAGAGTAATAGTAATGAGTATTACGGAAAATATTCTATTTTCTGTTCGAAAAAATAGTGTTGCAGAGTGCTGTCCTTAAGGGCGGACAGAGTGGGTCACTTATCAGCGAGCTGAGGAACCCTATGGTTTACTCCTATACCGAGAAAAAACGTATTCGTAAGGATTTTGGTAAACGTCCACAAGTTTTGGATGTTCCATACCTTCTTTCTATCCAACTTGACTCGTTCCAGAAGTTTATCGAGCAAGATCCTGAAGGCCAGAATGGACTGGAAGCGGCCTTCCGTTCTGTGTTCCCAATTCAGAGTTACAGCGGCAGTTCTGAGCTGCAATATGTAAGCTACCGTCTTGGCGAACCTGTTTTTGATGTTCAAGAATGTCAGATCCGTGGCGTGACTTATTCTGCTCCACTGCGCGTTAAACTGCGTCTGGTGATCTATGAGCGTGAAGCGCCAGAGGGTACAGTTAAGGACATCAAAGAACAAGAAGTCTACATGGGTGAAATTCCACTCATGACTGATAACGGGACTTTCGTTATCAACGGTACTGAGCGCGTAATCGTATCTCAGTTGCATCGTAGCCCAGGCGTTTTCTTTGACAGCGATAAGGGTAAAACCCATTCATCCGGTAAGGTACTGTATAATGCACGTATCATTCCTTACCGTGGTTCATGGCTGGATTTCGAATTCGATCCTAAAGATAATCTGTTTGTGCGTATTGACCGCCGTCGTAAATTGCCGGCTTCGATTATTCTGCGCGCGATGGATTACACCACTGAAGACATTCTGAATCTGTTCTTCGACAAAACTATTTTCGAAATCCGCGACAACAAGTTGCAGATGACTCTAGTACCAGAACGTCTGCGTGGTGAGACTGCTTCATTTGATATTGAAGCGAACGGCAAAGTATATGTTGAAAAAGGCCGTCGTATCACTGCTCGTCATATCCGTCAGTTAGAGAAAGATCAGGTAGACCGTATTGAGGTGCCTGTCGAATATATCGCGGGTAAAGTTGTTGCGAGAGATTACATCGATCAGAACACAGGTGAAATCATCTGTGCTGCTAACATGGAACTCTCTTTGGATCTGCTGGCACGTTTGAGCCAATCTGGTCATAAATCCATTGAAACTCTGTTTACCAACGACTTGGACCACGGTGCATACATCTCCGAAACTCTGCGTATTGACCCAACCAATGATCGTTTGAGCGCACTGGTTGAAATTTACCGCATGATGCGTCCAGGTGAACCACCAACCCGCGAAGCAGCAGAAAACTTATTTGAGAACCTGTTCTTCTCTGAAGATCGTTATGATCTGTCTGCTGTTGGCCGTATGAAGTTCAACCGTTCTCTGGATCGTGAAGAGATTGAAGGTTCCGGTATCCTGAGCAAAGACGACATCATTGATGTCATGAAGAAGCTTATCGATATCCGTAACGGTAAAGGCGAAGTGGATGATATTGACCACTTGGGCAACCGTCGTATTCGTTCCGTTGGCGAAATGGCTGAAAACCAGTTCCGTGTTGGTCTGGTACGTGTAGAACGTGCGGTGAAAGAGCGCTTGTCTCTGGGTGATCTGGATACCCTGATGCCACAGGACATGATCAACGCTAAGCCAATTTCTGCGGCAGTGAAAGAGTTCTTTGGTTCCAGCCAGTTGTCTCAATTTATGGACCAGAACAACCCACTGTCTGAAATTACCCATAAACGTCGTATTTCTGCTTTGGGCCCAGGTGGTTTGACCCGTGAGCGAGCAGGCTTTGAAGTTCGAGACGTACACCCGACTCACTATGGTCGTGTATGTCCAATCGAAACGCCTGAAGGTCCAAACATCGGTCTGATTAACTCACTGTCTGTTTATGCACGTACTAACGAATATGGTTTCCTTGAAACCCCTTACCGTTTAGTGCGCGACGGTGTAGTAACCGATGAGATTCACTACCTTTCAGCCATTGAAGAGGGTAATTACGTCATTGCGCAGGCTAACTCCGCATTGGACGAAGAAGGCCACTTCATTGAAGAACTGGTAACTTGTCGTCACTATGACGAATCCAGCTTATTTAACCGTGATCAAGTTCAGTACATGGACGTTTCGACACAGCAGATCGTGTCCGTCGGTGCTTCCTTGATCCCATTCCTTGAACACGATGACGCCAACCGTGCATTGATGGGTGCAAACATGCAACGTCAGGCAGTTCCAACTCTGCGTGCAGATAAGCCGCTGGTCGGAACAGGTATGGAGCGTGCAGTAGCGGTTGACTCTGGTGTAACCTCCGTTGCTAAACGTGGTGGTGTGGTTCAGTACGTTGACGCATCCCGTATCGTGATTAAGGTTAACGAAGATGAAATGTACGCAGGTGAAGCGGGCATTGATATCTATAACCTGACCAAATATACCCGTTCTAACCAAAACACTTGTATCAACCAGATGCCATGTGTATCTCTGGGCGAACTCGTAGAACGTGGTGACGTTCTGGCTGATGGTCCATCCACTGACTTGGGTGAACTGGCACTGGGTCAGAATATGCGTGTGGCGTTCATGCCATGGAATGGTTATAACTTCGAGGACTCCATCCTCGTATCTGAACGTGTAGTTCAGGAAGACCGTTTCACCACTATTCATATTCAAGAACTGGCTTGTGTATCCCGTGATACCAAACTGGGGCCTGAAGAGATCACCGCTGACATCCCTAACGTGGGTGAAGCCGCCCTGTCTAAACTGGACGAATCCGGTATCGTTTATATCGGTGCGGAAGTGAAAGGTGGCGACATTCTGGTGGGTAAAGTGACACCGAAAGGTGAAACGCAGTTAACGCCAGAAGAAAAACTGTTGCGTGCGATCTTTGGTGAGAAAGCATCTGACGTTAAAGACTCATCACTGCGCGTACCAAACGGTGTTTCCGGCACTGTTATCGACGTACAGGTCTTTACCCGTGATGGTGTAGAAAAAGACAAGCGTGCGTTGGAAATCGAAGAGATGCAGTTGCGTCAGGCGAAAAAAGACCTGACTGAAGAACTACAAATTTTCGAAGCTGGTCTGTTTGCCCGAATTCGCAATGTATTGATTTCCGGTGGCATTGAAGCGGAAAAATTAGACAAACTGCCACGTGAGCGCTGGTTAGAACTGGGTCTGGCTGATGAAGATAAACAAAATCAGCTTGAGCAATTGGCAGAACAGTATGACGAACTGAAAGCTGAGTTCGAGAAGAAGCTGGATGCTAAGCGCCGTAAAATCACTCAGGGTGATGATTTGGCACCAGGCGTGCTGAAAATTGTCAAAGTTTATCTGGCAGTGAAACGTCAGATCCAACCTGGTGACAAGATGGCAGGTCGTCACGGTAACAAGGGTGTCATCTCTAAGATTAACCCAATCGAAGACATGCCTTACGATGAAAACGGTACGCCGGTTGATATCGTACTGAACCCGCTGGGCGTACCATCACGTATGAACATCGGTCAGATTCTGGAAACCCATTTAGGTATGGCGGCGAAAGGCATTGGTGACAAGATCAATGCGATGCTGAAACAGCAGCAAGAAGTTGCCAAACTGCGTGAATTCATCCAGAAAGCATATGATCTGGGTGACGATACCCGTCAGAAAGTTGATTTGAATACTTTCACTGACGACGAAGTCATGCGTCTGGCTGAAAACTTGAAGAAAGGGATGCCAATCGCAACTCCAGTCTTCGACGGTGCGAAAGAGACTGAAATCAAAGAGCTGTTGAAATTGGGTGGTTTGCCGACCTCTGGTCAGATCACTCTGTTCGATGGCCGTACTGGTGAGCAATTTGAGCGTCAGGTAACTGTTGGTTACATGTACATGCTGAAATTGAACCACTTGGTTGATGACAAGATGCATGCTCGTTCTACTGGTTCTTACAGCTTGGTTACTCAGCAGCCACTGGGTGGTAAGGCACAGTTCGGTGGTCAGCGTTTCGGGGAGATGGAAGTATGGGCACTGGAAGCATACGGTGCTGCATATACTCTGCAAGAAATGCTTACCGTTAAATCTGATGATGTTAACGGCCGTACCAAGATGTATAAAAACATCGTGGATGGTAATCACCAGATGGAACCAGGTATGCCGGAATCTTTCAACGTATTGCTGAAAGAGATCCGTTCCTTGGGTATCAACATCGAGCTGGAAGACGAATAAATTGTTTTCCGCTGGCACTGTCCGGCCTTATGTTGAAACCGGGTGTTGAAACATGGTTTTGCAACGTTGTGTTGAAATATTGCGTTGAAACATATAGCAATGTCGGGCAGTTTGCCAGCCAGTGGTTACACTGGTCATAGGGGGGAGTGGCATGGGCCACTCACCTAACAGGTCTAACTCCGACAGGAGCCATTTCGTGAAAGACTTATTGAAGTTTCTGAAAGCGCAAACCAAGACCGAAGAGTTTGATGCGATCAAAATTGCTCTGGCCTCTCCAGATATGATCCGTTCGTGGTCATTCGGAGAAGTAAAAAAGCCGGAAACCATTAACTACCGTACGTTCAAACCTGAGCGTGACGGACTTTTCTGTGCGCGTATTTTCGGGCCAGTAAAAGATTACGAATGCTTGTGTGGTAAATACAAGCGCTTGAAACACCGGGGTGTCATTTGTGAGAAGTGTGGTGTTGAGGTGACTCAGACTAAAGTTCGTCGTGAACGTATGGGTCACATCGAACTGGCATCTCCGACCGCTCACATTTGGTTCCTGAAATCTCTGCCATCCCGTATCGGTTTGCTGCTGGATATGCCACTGCGCGACATTGAACGCGTATTGTACTTCGAATCCTATGTAGTTGTTGAAGGTGGCATGACCAGCCTTGAGCGCGGCCAGATCCTGACTGAAGAACAGTATCTGGATGCACTGGAAGAATTCGGTGATGAATTCGACGCCAAAATGGGTGCGGAAGCGATCCAATCTTTGTTGAAAAACATGGATCTGGAAAACGAATGTGAAACCCTGCGTGAAGAACTGAACGAAACCAACTCTGAAACTAAGCGCAAGAAGCTGACCAAGCGCATTAAGCTGCTGGAAGCCTTTATTCAGTCTGGCAACAAGCCAGAGTGGATGGTTCTGACCGTTCTGCCAGTTCTGCCACCGGATCTGCGTCCATTGGTTCCACTGGATGGCGGTCGTTTCGCAACTTCAGACCTGAACGATCTGTATCGTCGCGTTATTAACCGTAACAACCGTCTGAAACGCCTGCTGGATCTGGCTGCGCCAGACATCATCGTACGTAATGAAAAACGTATGCTACAAGAAGCGGTTGATGCGCTGTTAGACAACGGTCGTCGTGGTCGTGCGATTACGGGTTCCAATAAGCGTCCTCTGAAATCCCTGGCAGACATGATCAAGGGTAAACAAGGCCGTTTCCGTCAGAACCTGCTAGGTAAACGTGTTGACTACTCAGGCCGTTCTGTCATTACCGTAGGTCCATACCTGCGTCTGCATCAGTGTGGTTTGCCTAAGAAAATGGCGCTGGAACTGTTCAAGCCATTCATCTACGGTAAGCTGGAACTGCGTGGTTTGGCGACTACCATCAAAGCAGCCAAGAAGATGGTTGAACGCGAAGAAGCGGTTGTATGGGATATCCTTGATGAGGTTATCCGTGAGCACCCGGTTTTGTTAAACCGTGCACCAACCCTTCACCGTCTGGGTATTCAGGCATTCGAACCGGTTCTGATCGAAGGTAAAGCAATCCAGTTGCACCCACTGGTGTGTGCGGCGTATAACGCCGACTTTGACGGTGACCAGATGGCTGTTCACGTACCGTTGACACTGGAAGCTCAGTTGGAAGCGCGTGCGTTGATGATGTCTACCAACAACATCCTGTCTCCAGCGAGCGGTGAACCAATCATCGTTCCATCTCAGGACGTTGTATTGGGTCTGTACTACATGACTCGTGACTGTGTTAACGCGAAAGGCGAAGGCATGGTTTTGACCGGTCCTAAAGAAGCAGAACGCGTATACCGCGCAGGTCTGGCTTCTCTGCATGCCAGAGTCAAAGTTCGTATTACCGAAGAAGTGAAAGATGGTGAAGGTAATGTCACTGTCAATACAGGATTGGTTGATACGACTATTGGTCGTGCCATCCTGTGGATGATCGTACCAAAAGGTTTGCCGTATTCATTGATTAACCAGCCTCTGGGTAAAAAAGCTATCTCTAAGATGCTGAATACCTGTTACCGCGTACTGGGTTTGAAACCAACCGTTATTTTGGCTGACCAGACCATGTATACCGGTTTTGCTTACGCTGCCCGTTCAGGGGTATCCGTAGGTATTGATGACATGGTTATTCCTGAGAAGAAAGAAGGCATCATTGCAGAAGCTGAAGCCGAAGTTGCCGAAATTCAGGAACAGTTTCAGTCAGGACTGGTAACTGCGGGCGAACGTTATAACAAGGTTATCGATATCTGGGCTGCGGCGAACGAGCGTGTTGCTAAAGCAATGATGGAAAACCTCTCTTCTGAAACTGTGATTAACCGTAATGGCGAAGAAGAACAGCAGGTTTCCTTCAATAACATCTTTATGATGGCCGACTCTGGTGCTCGTGGTTCTGCGGCTCAGATCCGTCAGTTGGCGGGTATGCGTGGTCTGATGGCAACGCCAGATGGCTCCATCATTGAGACCCCAATCACTGCGAACTTCCGTGAAGGTCTGAACGTACTCCAGTACTTCATTTCAACTCACGGTGCTCGTAAAGGTCTGGCGGATACCGCATTGAAGACTGCGAACTCCGGTTACCTGACGCGTCGTCTGGTTGACGTTGCTCAGGATCTGGTGGTCACTGAAGATGACTGCGGTACTCACGACGGTATTCTGATGACCCCGGTTATTGAGGGTGGTGACGTTAAAGAACCTCTGCGTGAGCGTGTATTGGGCCGTGTGACTGCTGAAGACGTCCTGAAACCAGGTTCAGCAGACATTCTGGTTCCACGTAATACCCTGCTGAACGAAAAATGGTGTGACCTGTTAGAAGAAAACTCCGTTGACAGCGTGAAAGTACGTTCCGTCGTGAGTTGTGAAACTGACTTTGGTGTTTGTGCGAAATGTTACGGACGTGACCTTGCTCGTGGACATATCATCAACAAAGGTGAAGCAGTTGGTGTAATCGCGGCACAGTCAATCGGTGAACCAGGTACACAGTTGACGATGCGTACGTTCCATATCGGTGGTGCGGCATCTCGTGCGGCGGCAGAATCCAGCATTCAGGTACGTAATAAAGGTCAGCTTAAACTGACTAACGCAAAATTTGTTACTAACTCTGTGGGCAAACTGGTTATTACTTCCCGTAATACTGAATTGCGCCTGATTGACGGCTTCGGTCGTACGAAAGAAAGCTATAAAGTACCTTACGGCGCGGTATTGGCTAAAGGTGATGGTGAAGCAGTAACCGGCGGTGAAACTGTTGCGAACTGGGATCCACACACCATGCCAGTCGTGAGTGAAGTATCCGGTATCATTCAGTTCTACGACATGGTTGATGGTCAAACCATCACCCGTCAGACGGACGAACTGACTGGTCTGTCATCACTGGTCGTTCTGGATAGTGCAGAGCGTACTGGTAGTGGTAAAGACCTGCGTCCGGCACTGAAAATCGTTGATGTTCAGGGTAACGATGTTCTGATCCCAGGTACAGACATGCCTGCTCAGTACTTCCTGCCGGGTAAAGCGATTGTTCAGTTGGAAGATGGCATGGCTATCTCTGCGGGTGATACGCTGGCGCGTATTCCTCAGGAATCTGGCGGTACTAAAGATATTACCGGTGGTCTGCCACGCGTTGCAGACCTGTTCGAAGCTCGTCGTCCAAAAGAGCCTGCTATCCTGGCAGAGATCAGCGGTATCGTTTCCTTCGGTAAAGAAACCAAAGGCAAGCGTCGTCTGGTAATCAGCCCACTGGATGGTGGTGATGCTTACGAAGAGATGATCCCTAAATGGCGTCAGCTCAACGTGTTCGAAGGTGAGGTTGTTGAACGTGGTGACGTGATCTCCGATGGTCCAGAATCTCCACATGACATTCTGCGTTTGCGTGGTGTTCATGCTGTTGCCCGTTATATCACCAACGAAGTTCAGGAAGTTTACCGTCTGCAAGGCGTTAAGATTAACGATAAACACATTGAAGTTATCGTTCGTCAGATGCTGCGTAAAGTTACCATTGCAAATGCGGGAAGTTCTGAATTCCTCGAAGGCGAGCAAGTTGAATACGCACGCGTTAAAGTTGCTAACCGTAAGTTGGAGCAGGACGGCAAAGTATCTGCGACTTTCCACCGTGATCTGTTGGGTATTACCAAAGCGTCATTGGCAACAGAATCCTTCATTTCTGCGGCGTCGTTCCAGGAAACAACTCGCGTACTGACTGAAGCTGCTGTTGCAGGTAAGCGTGATGAGCTGCGTGGCCTGAAAGAGAACGTTATTGTGGGTCGTCTGATCCCTGCGGGTACAGGTTATGCTTACCATCAGGATCGTATGCGTCGTCGTCACGAAAATGAAGTGATTGAAGCACCACAAGTTAGTGTTGATGAAGCCACTGCAAACCTTGCTGAATTGTTGAATGCTGGTTTCGGTAGCAGCAATAACGAGTAATTTCCTGATGATGAATAATAGTATACTTAATCAGTATAGCTAATTGTAAAATGCCCTCTCTTGGTAGAGGGCATTTTTTATTGGGTGGAAAATACAAATGAGACGAATCGTTCATGTTTTTGTAATGGTTTTCTTACTGCCCTTGATATTTTTTCTCAATCCGGCCGTAGCACATCAGCATAATGGGTCAAGCTATCGTTATATGGAGGTAATCAGAGATAGTGAAATCTATGCCTGGATTGGTGAACATGTCATTCAGGTTGGACTATTCAAAAAAGGGCAAAACCTGAAAGTGACTCAGGAAGAAGGGGAAGACAGTGATTATTACGAACTTAGCTTTGGTAATGGGAAAGGTTATATTGCCAAAGAGAGTTTGAGGGAAATAAAGAGATCAGCATTTCCTATTGATCCCTTCCAGACTCTCAATAAAAAAGCATCTCAAGGCTTAGTTATTTTTAAGGACATTCGAGTCTATAGCACACCAAAAGTAGATAATAAACCCGTCGCAATTTTGGCAGCGGATCTCCGTTATCCAATTTTGGATAAATTACAAGACGCTTCACATCATATTTGGTATGAAATCAATTTAGGCGATCGCTTGGGTTACATTAGTGACCAAGATGCTGAGTTGGATAATGGTATTCCTGTGTTGACTTATCACCATGTTCTTAATGATAAGGAAAATAAACGTTTTCTCCATACTTCAACAACCACATCTTTGACTGCCTTTCGTCATCAGATGGCTTATTTGAAACAGGCGGGCTATACCACGATTTCATTATATGAACTGGAAGGATACCTGAATAGAGACATTAACTTGCCAGCTAAAGCTGTTGCTTTGACGTTTGATGATGGATTGAAATCTGTATATCGGTATGCTTATCCAATACTGAAAGAAAATGGACAAAAGGCAACGCTTTTTATTATTTCATCCCGAATTAAACGCCACCCACAAAAATGGAACCCTAATAGTCTGCAATTTTTAAGTCTTTCTGAATTATACTCCATGCAGAACGTTTTTGATTTTCAATCCCATACCCATTTTTTGCATCGTTTAGGTAAAAATAAACAACCAATATTATTCAGTCGTTCATACCGCAATATCCTGTATGATTTCGAGCATTCACGCCGGGCACTATCACAATTTAATCCCTATGTACTTTATCTCTCTTATCCTTTTGGTGGATATAACCAGATAGCGATGAAAGCTGCCAAAAATGCTGGATTTCATTTGGCGGTTACTACAGTTCAGGGAAAAGTAAAGTTTGGGGATAATCCCTTCTCTTTGAAACGATTATATATATTACGGACAGACTCCATTGAAAAAATGGCAAGAATGATTTCTAATCAGGCAAATATTGTACCTTTACAGCTTATAGATAACAGGATGTAAGATATTAATACATTGTCAGATTTTTAGAGGTTCACCATAGTTATAAATGTACAGTTATAAACCTATCTGAATTCATAGGATATAGAGCCTATTCCTTTAGGCCCTAAGTTTATTTATTGAATCTCACTATGGTTTTCGCTGAATATGGTTTTCGCTGAAACAAGCCTATTCTTTGTTTTTTACCATTTTGATAAATGTTTCTCGTGCGCTTGGTGAGCCAAGACGCTCTGCTTCATCTAATAACTTCAGTGCCTTATCAATATCACCACTTTTAATCGCTTTTTTAATAGCATCATTGAAATACTGTTCGGTATCACCTAAGACCGATTTGGTTTCCGGTGCAATAGATGACGGTTGCCCAGAAGGAACAGTATTTAGTTGGGTAGAACCAACAGTCACTGCTTTAGGCTCGGATACAGTAAAAGCATGACCAATTAAAATATTTCCAGCATCTCGTTCCGATTTTACTTTCAGCGTTAAAGTACCTGTATCGGTATGGTGAGCTATCGGATTAGGGATATTAGGCACAGCATTACCGACTCCCTGTGCATAAGCTTTGGCGGGATCAACCATTTCTGTCGATGTTTGTAGATCTGTATGGGTTGTATAAATCAGCATATAAATTTGCTGCTGCCCTAATGCAGGTGTCAGTTTTAATGTCCCCTCAAGCCTGTCTGCTGACATAATACTTGGTTGCTGATAGGTAAAATAATGGCTTGGGTAAAAAGCAGCAGGACGGAATTGTTCATCAAGCACTAACACATTAGGTGAATAAACTTGTCTGTCTTTTATCAGGCTACTCAGGGTTATTTCCAATGCTCCATGATTGGCAGGTAAAGCAAGAGCGGCAACTGCACCCTGGATATTTCCTTGGTTAAGCTGAATTGATGCGTGATTAAGAGTCACTGTTTGCTTGGCATTGGTATTCACCGATTGCCATGCTAATTTCTGTAAAACGGAGATAGGTAAAGAAGGCGCAACAGCGTTGCGCTTTCTCAAATCAGTGATGGACTTATCAGAAACCGTTTCAGTGACAGCATAAGTCAGTGTGGGTATGTTCATGCAGAACAAGATACCGAAACAAATAGGAAGCAGTTTGATTCTCATTTTATGACCTTTGCCTGACATTACCACCAAGCCTCAAATTGAGCCCCAAATGTGAATTCATCACTCTTACCACGGCTGAAACGGTGTGCTGGTGTGTCAGAGTAAGCAACGCCATTGGGATTGGCATAACCCCATTTTTCATTCCATTTGGCATAAGTAACAAATAAACGGATAGCAGGACGGGACCAGATACTATCCCCAGCTTGCCATTGCTGTGCCAATGTAATTTTGTATTGATTATTTGTCGCTTTGGTGCGTTGAGATTTCACACTGTCATAGCCAGCTTCCATCAACGTACTCATAATAGGGGTCCACTTATACATTGGCCGGATACCAACCGTATACCATGTGGTGCCGTTACGATTATCGCGGTCAATATCCTGATACATAGCCACGTACATCAGATCCCATTTTTTTGCCAGATTAATTGCACCATGATTTAAAATACGCAGCATATGACCATTATTGTTGACGTTAGCACCTTCTGGACGACCATTATTGCTGGAGGTCATGGAATCAGTTGCATACTGAACAACAAACTTGTTGAATCCTCCTAACATACTTTGTGTGTGTTCAGCCGTTAGCATAACGCCATCTTTGGAGGCGTTTTTATCCAGATGATAGCCTTTGCGCGCATTAGCACGCCCATAGTCAATCCCCAATTCCAGCGTTCCACCATCATTGATAGGTAAATCAGCAAGCCGAATATCGAAAACATCATTAGAGGTGGAGGGATCGCCCTGTTTACCTGCAATCCAGCCATATGAGCCACCATTTTCGGTATTGCGAGTCACAGCAAGGGAAAGTTTGCCCACACCAAGATCAATATTTTCCAAGCCTGCACCGGGGCCAGAGATATCCCAATAATAAAAATCGATCATATGCACATCATGGCGTTGGTAAAAGCGCTTACCTGCCCATAAAGTCGAACCGGGTAGCCAATCAATGATATTACTTGCCTTCACATTCATTTCACGAAGAGCCGGGCTGATTGATTCCCAATCGCTCTTTTGTGCGATGGAATAGGCCAGATTAGTGTCAAAATAGAAGCGCTTGTCACCTTCCTGCCACAATTCCTGTCCTAATTTTAATTCGGCATAGGTTTCACACTCATTGCCGAGGCGATATTTACTTTGTGCGCCTGTACTTTGAGCACATTTTTGTTCACCTCCACTGCCTGTCCAACCGATACCTGAACGGGCATAACCGTGAAAGTCTACCGCAGCGGCTTGTATGGAAAATAATCCAGCCAGTATAGTCAATGAGAGAGGTAAGATACGCATTAATAATTCTCCTGTTATTTTTTTATAGAGTAGATTTAAACTCCTGGTTCTTTATGCAAACGCTGGCATGCCGTTCCATCTTCCCGGAACAGATGGCAGCGATGAGGAGCTAACCCGATCGTGAAGGTTTCCCCTTCTTCCACGAGAACAATATCAGGCCGGAGATAAACGAGGTTTTGATGGATAGCTGATATGTGGATATGGATTTGCGTTTCATTTCCTAACTGCTCTACTAGCTGTATTGTTCCTTCTAGTGTTACGTCGGCAATATCATTGGGCAGTAGGTGTTCCGGGCGAATGCCTAGGGATACGTTACTGCCAACAGTGAGGCCTTTACTTTCGACAGGAAGCCAAACATGCTGTCCATTGGGCAGGCTGATTTGCACTTGATCGACGGCGATAGCAGAAACCTTGACGGGCAAGAAATTCATTTTCGGAGAGCCAATAAAACTGGCTACAAAACGGTTGGCAGGGTAGTGATAAATCTCCAGAGGTTTTCCAATCTGAGCAATATTGCCTCCGTTTAATACGACGATCTTATCTGCCAATGTCATAGCTTCGGTTTGATCATGGGTGACATAGATCATGGTGCGTTTCAGTCGCTTGTGCAGGCGTGAAATTTCAATACGCATTTGGACACGCAGGGCTGCATCCAAATTGGAAAGAGGCTCATCCAGCAAAAAGATATTAGGTTCGGCTACCAGAGTTCTGCCAATAGCAACTCGCTGACGTTGCCCGCCTGATAGCGCTTTTGGGCGGCGATCTAATAAGTGAGCAAGCTGGAGAGTTTCTGCAACTCGCTCTACTCGCTTCTGTATTTCACTCTTTTTAACACCTGCTAGCTTTAAACCGAAAGACATATTATCTGCTACAGACAGATGGGGGTAGAGCGCATAAGATTGAAAAACCATTCCGATACTGCGTTTGGCAGGCGGTACATCATTTATTCTTTGCCCTGCGATCAATAGCTCACCGGAAGTAATATCTTCCAGCCCGGCAATCATCCTTAATAAAGTTGATTTTCCACATCCTGATGGGCCAACAAAAACCACGAATTCCCCTTCTTCAATCTCAAGATTGAGATTTTTAGAAATAATATTTTCACCATAAGCCTTAGATACATTACGAAGTGTGACGCTGGACATGTATTTCCCTCGGAGTTGCCATCCTGGTTTGTAGTGAAAAGCAGATGGCAGGATTGTGTGCAAAATAACAGGAACAAAAATCCTCCATTTCATAGTTTTTTATGGGGGAGGAGGTAGGAGGATTAGATTAATAAAATTGAAAAATTCTTTGATAAGTCACGGAATAAGATGTGATTTTAATCCCAAAAATTGATGCCTTTTTAAGACTAACAGTCTGGTTTACAGTGCTTTTGTAATCATGCTCACACTCATTTGATGGGAGGCGTAGGATAAAGGAGGATGAGCCTGTTTTCCATTAATTGCACACTGAGGACTATTTTCTGAAAGTGTAATGAGAAATTTAGCTTAAATTAGCAGACGATAAAAAGGACGGAATGATGACAAAAACAACTTTGAAAGTGAGTGTTCGTGCTCTGATGCTTTCCGTTTTATCTACATGGGTACTCTCTGCCCCGGCTTTAGCAAAATTGGAAGAAGGTAAACTAGTCATTTGGATCAATGGGGATAAGGGATATAACGGTCTGTCTCAGGTTGGTGATAAGTTTGCGCAGGAAACGGGCATTTCAGTCAGTGTTGAACACCCAGATAAACTAGAAGAAAAGTACTCCCAGATTGCTACAACGGGGGATGGTCCTGATATCATTTTTTGGGCACATGACCGTTTTGGAGGCTATGCACAGTCTGGGCTGTTAGCTGAGGTCACACCTGATAAAAATTTTATAGACAAACTGTTTCCTTTTACCTGGGATGCTGTTCGCCATGATGGCAAGATAGTTGGTTATCCTGTTGCTGTTGAAGCACTTTCCCTTATTTACAATAAGGATCTACTTAAGTCACCACCTGCAACATGGGAAGAAATTCCGGCATTGGATAACGAACTAAAAAAACAGGGAAAGAGTGCCATTATGTTTAATTTACAGGAGCCTTATTTCTCCTGGCCCCTGATTGCTGCTGATGGTGGATATGCTTTTAAGAGGCAAGGAGATACTTACAATATTAAAGATAGTGGTGTAAATCATGCTGGCTCTAAAGCGGGTTTGACATTTTTAGTCAACTTGGTAAAGAACAAACATCTCAGTGCGGATATCGATTACTCCATTGCTGAAGCTGCTTTCAATAAAGGCAAAACAGCAATGACGATCAATGGCCCTTGGTCATGGGCGAATATCGACAAAAGTAAGATCAATTACGGTGTCACTCTGTTACCTACTTTTAAAGGTCAACCTTCTAAACCTTTTGTTGGTATTTTAAGTGCGGGAATTAATGCTGCCAGTCCTAATAAGGAATTGGCGAAAGAGTTTTTGGAAAATTACCTGCTGACTAATGAAGGTTTGGCCATGATGGATAAGGATAAGCCATTAGGTGCTGTAGCGTTGAAAACCTATCAGGATATCCTTGCCAAAGATCCTCGCATTGCTGCCACGATGGAAAATGCTCAGAAAGGGGAAATTATGCCCAATATTTCACAAATGAGCAGTTTCTGGTATGGCATGCGTAGCGCCGTACTCAATTCAATAAGTAGTCGACAATCTGTAGATGCGGCTCTTAATGATGCAGAGGCTCGGATAGTAAAATAAACGAATATTAAGCTCCTGATTTTGAAGGAGCTTTTTTTATCTGTTGAAAGGCAAGTTTGGTTACTGTATTTCAATAACAGATTTTGAGTAAAGATATTTTTGTAACGGGAATAGTTATTAACCGGGATAGTAACAGGAAGTGCATAATGTCAACGAGATTGAACAAAAAAGTATGGTGGTCACGTTCTGTCCTGAAACGGCTTGTTGTGGGGCTGATAGCGGGGATGGGCCTATTTTTTACCGGTTATTTAACTGTGTTGATGTATGCACAAGGGGAATACCTGTTTGCTATGCTGACACTGGTATTACTGGGCAGTGGTATTTATATTTTTGTTAACAGCAGAGCTTATGCTTGGCGTTATACCTATCCGGGTATTGCCGGAATGGCTTTGTTTGTATTGTTTCCGCTTATTTGCACCATTGCGATTGCTTTTACAAATTATAGCAGTACTAACCAACTCACCCTTGAGCGGGCTAAGACAGTATTAATGAGTCGTCAATATCAGACAGGAGAAGCATTTGATTTCAAGCTTTATCCTGAAGCTGAACGGTGGGTTTTGGCATTGAGTATCCCGGATAGTTCTAAGATGTCCAGTTATAATATATTGGTATCAGAACCTTTTTCTTTATCTGAATCTGAAAAGGAAGAGATGATTCTGCCATTGCATGAACGAACGGTTGGTTTCGAAAGTAGTGCTGCTACATTACGTACTATCACTCAGAACCGACAGATATTAGGGAAAATTGTGGTGATTTTGCCTGATGGCAGTAAGTTACGTATGAGTTCTCTACGGCAATTTTCTGGTATACATGCACTTTATACTCTGAGTGAAGATGGTAACGCTCTAACCAACAATCAAACTGGTGTGCAATACCGACCAAATATGGAGACAGGCTTCTATCAATCCATTAATGCCAAAGGGGAATGGGGGCAAGAAACGTTGAGTCCCGGTTTTACTGTTTCTATTGGGTGGAAAAACTTCTTGCGGGTGATACAGGATGAAGGGATTCAAAAACCTTTTCTCTCCATTTTTGTCTGGACGGTGATCTTTTCCCTGTTGACAGTAATGTTGACTGTGGCGCTAGGTATGATCCTGGCGTGTATTGTACAGTGGGAAGCACTCAAAGGCAGGGCAATTTACCGAGTATTACTTATCTTACCGTATGCTGTACCTTCCTTTATTTCTATCCTTATCTTCAAGGGGTTATTTAATCAAAGTTTTGGCGAAATTAACCTGCTGCTTAATGGGTTATTTGGTCTGAAACCGGATTGGTTTACTGATCCGACTCTGACCAGAACCATGCTGATTATCGTCAATACATGGTTGGGTTATCCCTATATGATGATCCTGTGTATGGGATTGCTGAAAGCGATTCCTGATGATCTGTATGAAGCATCCGCAATGGATGGTGCAGGACCGTTACAGAATTTCTTCTATATCACGTTTCCTTTGTTAATTAAGCCCCTGACGCCATTGATGATTGCCAGCTTTGCTTTTAACTTCAACAATTTTGTCCTGATCCAATTACTCACTAAAGGTGGACCAGATCGTATTGGCACAACAACACCTGCGGGTTATACCGACCTCTTAGTCAGCTATACCTATCGTATTGCGTTTGAAGGTGGTGGAGGACAGGATTTTGGATTAGCGGCGGCGATAGCAACGTTAATTTTCCTGCTGGTGGGCGCCTTAGCAATCATTAACCTGAAAACCACACGTATTAAATTTGACTAAGGAGATGACAACATGGCGATGGTGCAACCTAAATCGCAACGGTGGCGAGTATGGGCAACACATATATTCATGCTGACTTTTATCGCTTTGATTTTATTTCCATTACTGATGGTTATTGCTATTTCCTTACGGCCGGGAAATTTTGCTACAGGGAGTCTTATTCCGGATACGATTTCCTGGGAACACTGGAAATTGGCACTTGGCATTAGTGTAGAATCCGCTGATGGGCGAGTTACATCTCCACCATTTCCGGTGATGTTATGGCTATGGAATTCTGTAAAAGTCGCATTTATTACTGCCACGGGTATTGTTGCACTATCAACAACATGTGCTTATGCCTTTGCTCGTATGCGTTTTCGTGGCAAAAGTACCTTGTTGAAAGGAATGTTGATTTTTCAAATGTTCCCTGCTGTTTTGTCATTGGTAGCACTATATGCTCTGTTTGATCGACTAGGAGAATATATTCCTTTTATCGGGTTGAATACCCATGGCAGCGTGATCTTTGCTTATATGGGGGGAATTGCTCTGCATGTGTGGACGATAAAAGGTTATTTTGAAACGTTAGACCGTTCTTTAGAAGAAGCGGCTATGTTGGATGGGGCGACATCGTGGCAAGTTTTTCGTTTGATACTTTTGCCTCTTTCTGTACCAATACTGGCAGTTGTATTTATTCTGTCTTTTATTGGGGTGATTACTGAAGTGCCAGTGGCGTCACTATTGTTAAGTGATGTGGACAATTACACATTAGCTGTGGGTATGCAGCAATATCTTCATCCACAAAATTACCTTTGGGGGGATTTTGCAGCGGCTGCCGTACTTTCTGCTGTGCCTATCACAGTGGTTTTCTTACTTGCTCAGCGCTGGTTGGTGGGAGGATTAACAGCGGGTGGTGTGAAGGGGTGACTATCTGATTGAAAGTCAACCAAAGTAAAGAGAATTTAAGTTGGAACTTCGTACCGCAATTATTCCGGTACGAAGTTTAATACTAAATAATTGCGGAGAATTTCAGACCAGAAGCGTGGACCACACGAATAATGGTATGGTTGTGCTTATATTTAGCAAAATCTGCCGTAAGCCCGCCCTAGTACAAGAGTATTTATTCAACTGATTTCGAAATCGTCCTTCTGTGCTTATTCACTGTTTCCAGCAAGTGATTTACACGCTCATCTTTGAAAATAGTTTCCAATGTAACAGCTAATTTACGTCGCCAGTTCGGGTATTCCCTGGTTGTGCCGGGAACATTGACAGGGTGTTCCATATCTAACCAATCTTCGGGCTGTAAGCCTAATAAAGCGCTGGTACTGCTGGCGAGATAATAGTGTATGTCATGATTAATGGAGATTGATATCTGTGATGATGATGCCTCTTGCTGCAATCGAATTGGCATATTTGTTATGAACGATGATTCAGAAAGATAGCCAGAGCGGTGTAAACCTGCCAATAGCTTTTGCTTACAATGTTCGCGTTCATCATATAACTCAGCAAGTAGCGTGTTATCTGGATATAAGCCGATTGATTCCCCCAGTTTCAGATCGCCACTTTGCCAAAACCCGCGTAATGTTGGTAAATCATGGGTGGTGATAGTCGCCATAGCTTGTATGGTATATGCATCAGGTGACTTAAATTCTCCTTGTCCGTCGCGCTCGAAATAAAATACCTTGTAAGAGTAGACACCACGGTCGCGTAATTTCCCGACAATCTCTTCTGGTACAATCCCTAAATCTTCACCTATCACCATGCAACAGTGGCGTTGACTTTCCAGTGCTAGTATTGCCAGCAGATCATCAACGGGATAGTGAACATAAACTCCGTGGGCTGCACTTTCTCCTTGTGGGATCCACCAAAGCCTGAGCAGTGCCATCACATGATCAATTCGTAATGCACCGCAATGACGCATATTGCTACGTAGTAATTCAATAAAAGGCTGGTAGTGTTGGGTCTGTAACACGTGAGGATTCATCGGTGGAAGTCCCCAGTCCTGCCCTAGTGGCCCCAAAATATCCGGTGGTGCACCAATGGATGCTTCAGTGCAATAAAGCTCTCGGTTCTCCCAGGTTTCTGAACCGCCTTGCGCCACACCGACAGCCAGATCACGGTAAATACCAATTGGCATAGAACTGTTTTGGCTTTCACTAAAACAGTCAGCTAACTGACTGTCAGCTATCCATTGTAGCCAAAGAAAAAATTCCACTTCCTGTGAGTGGGTATGACAAAATTCCTGAACGGTATCACTATCTGGATCACGATATTTTTCTGGCCAGGCGGGCCAACCCCAATAAGCATGGTTTTCACTGTACAGTTTACAGAGCAGGGCATCATAGACAGCCTGTGAATACAGGCTCTTACCACCTTGAGTAATAAATTGCCGGAAAGCGATGTAAAGGGGATCTGCATCAATTCGGGTATTGAATTGCTGATAAGCCAAACGTAACGCCGTCATTTTTAATGCCATTACGGTGGAATAATCAACCCATTCTGTTTGGCGGGCATGCTGAAGTTTGTGCTGAGTTTCCGGTGACTGCCACCATATTTGAGCTTCGATACAGGATTTGAAGTCTTCTACCTGATTTACATCAATGTAAATGACATTAAGCCAATGGCGGGATGAAGGACTATAAGGGCTGGCGTTTTCAGGCATGGCCGGATACATTGCATGTAGCGGATTCAGGCCGATAAAAGCCCCTCCGCGTTGTGCCAGTTCTCGCAACATCTGTTTTAAATCACCAAAATCACCGATTCCCCAGTTATTTTCTGAACGCAGAGTATAGAGTTGAACACAGGCTCCCCAAAGTTTATGGCCTTTCTTCAAGGGCTTTGGTTCATAACAGCGTTCTGGTGTGACAATGATCTGCATCGTGTGATGTTGTGCATCGTTTTTTTGCTCTGATATAGGTGTCAAAATAAGAGTGTGGTAACCCAGAGGCAAAGAGGTCGGCAATGTAATCTGATATTGGCAACTTCCATGTAAATCTTCTCCTTGTTCTGTCTGTATCTGCCATTGATATGGTATTGAGCTATCCAAAGACAAAGTAAATGCTTTTCCCTGCATCAATACTTTCACTGTGGGTAAAGACAGAACAGATAGGTCAGAAACCGGTCTTTTGACCGGTGTATTTGTCCCCATAGCTTGTAAAATCCGATGCCTTATTTGAGCAGGAATAGCCTGTGGTTTCCCATAAGCATTAATATATTCAGTGGCAATACCAGCCTCTGTTGCCAAATCATCAAGGCATTTATTTTCCATGACGGATCCTTATTTCGACTGCCAGATACGCTGTTGATAATCTTGAATAGTTCGGTCAGAGCTGAATTTTCCCATACGGGCAGTATTAAGGATCGCGCTCTGTGTCCAACCGTGGGTATTACGATATAGAGCGTCGATCCGCTGCTGAGCAACGCAGTAATCAGCAAAATCTGCCAGTACCAAATAAGGGTCACCGCCATCAATCAGGCTATGCAGCATTAAAGCAAATGCTTGTGTATCTCCATGACTGAATTCACCGTTGGCAAGCGAATCGAGGATGTCTTGTAGGTGACTGTTTTGTTGGAGAATGCTTTGTGGATTGTAGCCATTTTTTAGTAATGCTTTTGCTTCCTCTACTGTATGCCCGAAGATAAAAATATTATCGTTACCAACTTGTTCGGCTATTTCGACATTCGCACCATCCAGTGTGCCGATAGTTAGCGCTCCATTTAAGGCGAGTTTCATATTACCTGTGCCGGAGGCCTCTTTTCCTGCTGTAGAGATCTGTTCTGATACATCGGCGGCAGGGATCATTAATTCAGCTTTAGAAACATTGTAATCGGGAATAAAGACAATCTTTAGGCGATCTCGTACGATCGGATCATGGTTGATCTTTTCGGCTGCGTGGTTGATGGCTGAGATAATATTTTTTGCCAGATAGTAGCCGGGGGCGGCTTTAGCACCGAACAGGAAAACTCGTGGGTGAATATCCAACGCCGGGTTTTCCTGAATTTGTCGATAAAGTGAGAGGATATGCAGCAGATTCAAATGCTGGCGTTTGTATTCATGCAGTCGTTTGATTTGTACATCGAAAATGGCATGGGGATCGAGTTTAAGCCCCATCACTTTATTAACGTAGTTGGACAAGCGGATTTTATTATCCTGTTTTACCCCCCGATAAGCTTCATGGAAAGCCGCATCATTGGCATAGGGTTCGAGTTTTTTTAACGCGGTAATATCGTTGAACCATTCGTGTCCTAATGTCTGATCAATCAATGAGGAAAGTGCTGGATTGCACTGTTTTAGCCAGCGACGTGGTGTAACGCCATTGGTTACATTATGGAATTTTGCCGGCCACAATTGATGATATTCAGGGAATAGGTCTGTCACAATCAAAGATGAATGCAGTGCTGCCACTCCATTGACTGCAAAACAGGCTACAACACAGAGATTAGCCATCCTCACCTGATGGTCATGGATAACAGCCAGTTTTTCCCATATTTTTTGATTGCCTGGCCAGTTTTGTTCCACTGTTTCACGGAAACGACGGTTTATTTCCTGAATGATACGGTGGTGGCGCGGCAGTAATTCACTGACCAGATGTTCATCCCAACGTTCTAAGCCTTCTGGTAATAGGGTGTGGTTGGTATAAGCGAAGGTCTTCCCAGTAATGGCCCATGCAGTGTCCCAATCCAATTGGTGTTCATCAATCAGAAGACGCATCATCTCAGGAATGGCAATGGTTGGGTGGGTATCATTGAGCTGGATAACTTCGTACTGCGGTAACTCTTGTATTTTGCGGTCAGCTTGTTGATGACGGCGTAGAATATCAGCCACAGCACAGGCGCACTGGAAATACTGTTGCATCAGACGAAGGCGTTTTCCGGCCTGATGATTATCATTCGGATAGAGGACTTTGGTCAGGCTGGTGGCTTCAATGCCTTGTTGCTCAGCATGCAGGAACTGCCCATCATTAAACAGTGATAAATCAAAGGGGTTATCGTGAGTTGCCAGCCACAGACGCAGGGGTTGTATAACACCATTATCATAACCAATCACAGGTAGATCCCATGCTTCTCCTGTCAGCGTAAAATCAGGTAGCCAGGTTTCACGACCTTCTGTTGTTATGACAATTTTACCGCCGAAACTGACGTTAACTTTCAACTGTATATTGTGGTAAAACCACGGATAGGTATTGCGTTCCCAATCATCAGGAGTTTCAATTTGTAGCCCCTGTTCGAAAGATTGCCGGAACAGACCATATTGATAATTGAGTCCGTAGCCTATTGCTGGTTGCTTAAGGGTTGCCATCGAATCAAGAAAACAAGCTGCCAGACGCCCTAATCCACCATTACCCAAAGCAGGATCGACTTCTTCTTCCAGTACATCACTTAATACCACGCCATATTCGGCTAAATAAGTCTGAACATCATCATACCAGCCAAGGTTAAGCAAATTGTTAGCAGTCAAACGGCCGATGAGAAATTCCATCGAAATGTAGTTTACGTGTCGTTGATTGCCTTTTGAGTTATCGACGTGGTTTGGATTATCAATTTGATGATTACTGCTTTGACGATAAGTAGGCAGTAATTCCAAAAGAGTGGTACTGATAGCTTGCCACCACTGATGTGTTGTCATTTTCTGTGCTGAATCAAGGCCAAAGCGTTGCCATTGACGGGTAAGCGCAGCCTGAAATACGGCTTTATCGAGTTTGGGCTGTTTCATGGAGTCTTCATCCTGAGGAAAAGATAGAGATTATTTAGCCTGATATGCTGAAGGCTCAGTAGGCAAGACACATCATCCTGTAAGGATATTCACGGGGATGAGTATCAGGGCGTAGCTATTTTTTCGGATGCTTTCGCAATTCTATTGGGAACAAGAAACGTTTCAGATAAAGAATGTGACAAGGCGCAACTTAACACAATGAAATCAATCAACCTAATTGCAAAAGGCGGGCGTTTCTCTAAATTTGGTTGTTCATTAGCAAATGTTACTGATTTTGATTGCTTAATAACATCGAACAAAGTTTCAGGAATCAGTTTTACTCGTTATTTGTGAGGGGAGGAAATCATGCTTATCCCGTCGAAACTTAGTCGCCCCTTTCGCCTCAATAATATGGTTATGCGTGAGCGCCTGTTAAAACAGCTTAATGAAGCACAGAATTATCGATTGGTGCTGATAACCAGTCCGGCAGGGTATGGTAAAACCACGTTAATGTCACAATGGGCTGCCGGACAGGATAATCTGGGGTGGTATTCTCTGGATGATAGTGATAATCAGCCGGAACGTTTTGCCAGCTATCTGATTGCTGCTATCCAACAGGCGACACAGGGGCATTGTGTTAAAAGTGAAGTATTAGCGCAAAAACATCAATATGCCAATTTATCTGCTCTGTTTGCACAATTGTTTATTGAACTGAATGAATGGAAACAGCCACTGTTTCTGGTGATCGATGATTATCATCTGATCGTGAATAAGCTTATCCATGAAGCCATGCGTTTTTTTCTACGCCATCAGCCGGAAAACCTGACGTTGATTATCCTTTCCCGTCATTTACCGTCATTGGGCGTTGCCAACTTACGTGTGCGCGAGCAATTGTTGGAATTCGACAGTCAGCAGTTAGCTTTTAATGATCAGGAAGCTCAGCAATTTTTTGATAAACGGCTGACCAGACCATTAGAAGCTGATCATTGCAGACAGTTATGTCACGACGTGGGAGGGTGGGCGACGGCGTTGCAGTTAATTGCTCTTTCTGCTCGTCAGGCAGGTAATACAGCAGAAATGTCGGCAAAACGTCTCTCAGGAATTAATGCCTGCCATTTGTCAGATTATCTTGTGGACGAAGTTTTGAACCGCGTTGATCAGGAAACACGGGAGTTTTTGCTGCGTAGTTCTATCCTGCGTTCGATGAATGATGGTTTGATTGTCTGTCTGACAAGAATGGAAAATGGTCAGCAACGCCTTGAAGATATTGAACGTCAAGGGTTGTTTATCCAGCGCATGGATGATTCTGGAGAGTGGTTTTGTTTTCATCCCTTGTTTGCTTCATTCCTTCGCCAACGTTGTCAGTGGGAAATGGCAGCGGATTTACCGGAGTTGCATCGTGCGGCGGCAGAAGGCTGGTTGATGCAGGGGTATCCGGGAGAAGCGGTTCATCATGCTTTGGCGACAGCAGATACGAAGTTGTTATGTGATATTTTGCTACAACATGCATGGGAGTTGTTTAACCACAGCCAGTTATCGCTACTGGAAGAGTGCATGAATGCTTTGCCACATGAGCAGCTATTGGAAAATCCGCGTTTGGTGCTGTTACAGGCATGGCTGGCGCAGAGTCAGTATCGGCATTATGAAGTCAATGCGTTATTGAATCAGGCAGAGCGATCTTTGGAGCAAAAAGAGATAAAGATTGAGGCTGAATTACTGGGAGAGTTTGACGCATTGCGTGCTCAGGTCGCGATTAATGACGGCAGACCGGATGATGCCGATTTACTGGCTGAAAAAGCGTTGGCAAGTCTGCTGCCTGATAATGAATATGGCCGTATTGTCGCGATGTCAGTGAAAGGGGAGGTATTGCACTGTAAAGGGGAGTTGTCTCGTGCATTAACGTTGATGAAGCAGACAGAACTGCTTGCCCGCCACTGCCATGTTTACCACTATGCTTTATGGGCATTATTGCAACAAAGTGAAATTTTACTGGCTCAGGGATATTTGCAGGCCGCCTATGAGACTCAAAATAATGCTTTTGACTTGATCCGTGAACAGCATTTGGAACAGTTACCCATGCACGAGTTTCTGCTGCGTATTCGTTCACAGCTTTTGTGGTGTTGGGCGCGTATTGATGAATCGGAGGAATCGGCACGTCGTGGTTTAGATGTGTTGTCTAACTTTCAGCCTCAGCAGCAATTACAGTGTCTGACTCAACTGGCGAAATGCTCTTTGATTCGTGGCGATATTGATAATGCCCGCCGTCATTTATCCCGGTGTGAGAATCTGCTCAATAATGGGCATTATCACCGTGACTGGCGAACCAATACTGATAAATTGCGGGTCATTATCTGGCAACATCTGGAGGATAATGTTTCAGTGGCACAATGGCTGGTTCAGGCAGAAAAACCTGACAGCTTCAGTAACCATTTCAACCAGAACCAGTGGCGTAATATTGCCCGTGCTCAGATCTTGCTTGGTCAGTATGAAGAAGCAGAAGCCATTTTGGAAACGCTGAATGAATATGCTTTGAAGCTGGAACTGGTAAGCGATCTGAATCGCAATTTATTGTTATGCAATTTACTTTACTGGCAGCTTGAGCGTAAGGTTGAAGCACAACAAGTGCTAATGGAAGCCTTGCATTTGGCTAATCGCACGGGGTTTATCAGTCATTTTGTGCTTGAAGGTGAGTTAATGGCTCAGCAATTGCGCCAGCTCATTCAACTCAATATCTTGCCTGAATTTGAGCAACATCGGGCGCAGCGTATCCTGCGGGAAATTAATCGCCAGAATCGGCATAAATTTGCTCACTTTGATGAAACGTTTGTTGAGCAGCTCCTTACTCATCCTGATGTCCCTGAACTTATTCGTAATAGCCCATTAACTCAACGTGAATGGCAAGTATTGGGGTTAATTTATTCTGGTTACAGTAATGAGCAGATTGCTGTTGAACTGGAAGTGGCGGCGACGACAATTAAAACTCATATTCGCAATCTGTATCAAAAAATGGGTATTACCCATCGTCAGGAAGCTATTCAGCAAGCACAGTATTTAATGCAAATGATGGGATTAGGAATCTGATCATTTTTTCCCAATGTGATATTACTGTTAAGAACATAAATAAATATGAATAAATAAAAATATAACTTAAAAATATAAAATAATTTTTAAAACTATTTAATCTTTTTTATGGGCTTCTTGTGATCGACATTACATTTGAAAGAGGTCTAATCTTATTCTCCATAGTTGGCGTGTTTTTGTTAAATATAACTAATGATGGAGAGTGATTATGGAAAATAACTATCACCTTAAAGAAGATCACCTTAAAGAGAATCATTTCGAAGAAATGCTTTCTCGTTATGTCGGTCATGGCCCGTATTTGGTCATTGATGGTGAAAAATATATTGATGCGGCATCGGGAACGTTTAATTTACCGCTTGGTTACACCAATCACAGGATCGCTGAAAAATTAAAGCAGCAGATTGATAGATGCACACATTTGAGTTCTGCCTATACACGAGAAATGTCACAGTATATTTTGAATAAGTTGGTTAAACATACCCCAAAAGGTATAGACAGTATTTGGTTACGGGATGTTTCTGGCTCTGGTGCTGTGGAGTGTGCCATTCGTATTGCTCAAAAAGCGACAGGCCGTTCTGGTATCGTTTCTTTCTTTCTGGCCCATCATGGTCAGTCTCTTGCTACGGCGCAGGTTTCTGGCAATGCGTTCCGGCTTAAAAATTTTCATATCAATATCGAAGGTTCCATAAAAATTCCAGCTCCGAGTAGTGTCATGGCTGAACCCCCAGATGAAGCAACACAGTATATCGATTTGGAACAGTTCATTCAGTTGGGCTCAAGCGACAATATTGCATGTCTGATTATTGAACCGATTCAGGGGAATGGCGGGAATATTGTTTTCCCCGTGGAGTTCTATCGCAAGATCCGGGAGATTTGCCACCAGCATGGCATTATTATTATTGCAGATGAAGTTCAGACAGGGTTTGGGCGTACTGGTACTTTCTTTGCTTCTACTGGTTATGCCAAAGAACTAGAACCAGATATTATCGCCTTTGCCAAAGGCGCAGGCGGCATTGGCATCCCAACTGGCGGTGTGCTTATGCGTAGTTCATTGGATGTATTGGAATCATTCGAGCATTCAAGCACTTCCGGCGCTAATCCGTTGTCTTTGGTCGCGCTTAACGAAATCATCGATATTATTGAAGATGAACATATCTTAGAAAATGTACGTCAGAACGAAACCTTCCTGCGTAACGGATTGCTGGATTTACAACATAAATATCCTGAAATTACCGGAGTCAGGGGCATTGGGTATATGTTTGGTTTTGATACGCCAAGTCCAGAGTTTGCAGCCAGGGCGATTGCGGTTGCCAACTACCATAAACTTATCCTGCGTGGTTCCCGGTATGGTAAGGGGCGGGCACTCAAGGTACGTCCTCCTTTGATTTGTACACAAGTGCACTTGAACGAAATACTCCATAAATTGGATCTGACTTTTGCTGAGCTGACGGTTTCTGCCCAGGGACACAGGGAGGTTGCATAATGAAAGCGCTTAAATTTAATCAAGTATGGGATATTCAAGTCCAGGACGTTGAGCCGTTGCACTGTATTGAACCGGATGATGTGGTGGTGAATATCGCTGTATGCGGGATATGCGGAACTGATGTAGGCATTATCACTGGTTCTTACCCTGTTGCAGTACCGGGAACGACATTGGGTCATGAAACGGCAGGCGTTGTGGCACAGGTGGGTAGTGGAGTGACGCGCTTTCAACTTGGTGATCGTGTAGTCATTAACCCGACATACTCTTGCGGGTGTTGCAGAATGTGTCAGACAGGCAACCCAAATCATTGCGAGAAGAAAATGGGTACAGAAGCGGGTGTTTCCTATGATGGCGCATTTGCGGAGCAGTATCTGGCAAAAGAGGGTTCACTGATTAAATTGGAACCTCATGTCAGTATGGAAGCGGCTTCATTGACAGAACCATTAAGTTGTACATTGACTGGCGTGGATAAATTGGGGATTACCCACACTAATATTCGTGCAGTAGTCGCAGGCGCAGGGCCGATGGGGATGTTGTACCTTTGGGCGTTGCATGAGCGAGGCGTTAAGGCGTTCATGATTGAGAAAAACCCGAATCGTATACAGTTTGCCCGCCAGAATTTACCTGCGGAATGCCGATTATATACTGATTTTGATGAAGCGCTGACACAGGAATACGGTGATAAATCCGCATTAATAGACCTGTGTGTAGATACTACCGGGCAACTGACAGAGTATATTTTCGGTCATTTGGCACCGGGAGGTAAATTGTTGAATGTTGCTTTAAAAGACAAACATGCCAATCTCGATATCTTAAAAATTGCGGATAAAAGCCTTTCTGTGATTGGTTCTATTGATTCCCTGAACAACAGTTTTGAACGGGCTTACACCATGATCCGTGATGGTGTGATCCCGGCAGATCGCTTGATTAGTCATGTTTTTGCTTTTGATGATTATCAGCAGGCATTTCTGACTGTTGGTTGTGATGTTGCAGGCAAGGCTCAAATACCGCTTGGCACGCCAAACTGTAAGGTGTTAATCCGTGTGGCTGATTTGAAGTAATCGATAAGTATTGGAATAGTGATGATGGATAAATTCAATGTCATTTTTGATATCGACGGGGTCATTGTTGATAGTGAACAGCTACATTTTGATGTGCTGTGTGAACTGGCACCTGAACAGACACGCGATATTCAGCCACAACAACTGATCGGCCTGAGTCTGGCAGAAACACTGAATGTGATTGGTGTTCCATCACAAGTACAGCAAAGCATTACCAACAAGATTATCTCGGTTTATCAAGATAAATTATCTACACATTACCTGCGACCAGGCATTTCCGGCTTGCTAACAGCCTTACAGCAAAATGGAGTTGCTTTTGGCTTTGTTTCGACCGCTCCACGCGAAGTGTGTTTGGCCAATCTTGGGTTGTTGGGCCTTGCGGAAGAACCAGCGTTGATTTCTGGTGATGATGTTGAACAAACCAAGCCTTTTCCCGATCCCTATCTGGCTATGCTTAAATTGAAAAGAATGGAGGTTCGGCAGACTTTAGTCATTGAAGATACTGATTTGGGAATTATGGCAGCAAAACAAGCGGGAATTCCACAAATATATGCCTGGCCTCATGCCTTGTCAGTAATGGAACAGTATAAGCAGGCAACGCGTGTTATTAAGAGACTGGCAGATATTCCCCAATTTGCAGGGCTAATCTCAATATAATTCAAAAAGATTTTTCAGCCAGTATGATTTGGGTTTTATATCCCAAGCTAATGCCCTTTGTAAAAAATTGAGAAGGGCATTGTTTGAATAAGGGTAATTTTTATCAGGCTTGTGTATTTGTAAGACAACGTTGCATAAGCGGAAATTGATGGAGGAAGCGGGTGTCTGGGGAATATACGATTACTTTGGTTAAACAGCCTATTATGGCGACAAAAATCTCTTTTTTTATTGCAGGCTTCAGTATGGCGAGTTGGGCTCCTCTGATCCCATTAGTTAAAGAGCGACTATTCTTGGATGATGGTGCAATGGGGTTGCTGATGTTGGCATTTGGCATTGGCTCTTTCATTATGATGCCAGTTGCAGGAATGTTGGCCGCCCGATTTGGTTGCCGGAAAGTTTTTGCTTTCTTCACATTACTGGCCATTTTGATGTTGCCGGGATTAAGTATCCTACCTACTCCCGCAGTTCTGGCTTGTGCACTATTTTTATTTGGGGCAGGGATTGGGGCGATGGATGTCTCGGCCAATATCCACGCAGTTAATATTGAAAAAAGAGTACAGAGTCCTGTGATGTCAGGTTTTCATGCTTTGTTCAGTTTAGGGGGAATATCCGGGGCTGGTTCGGTGAGTTTGTTGCTGTTTATGGGAATATCCCCATTTTTAGTAATGGTCGCTGTGACATTATTGATTATCCTGTTGCTGTTTCCGGTATGGAATGGATTGCTGGATGATGCAGAAGCCGGAGATACCCCGTTTTTTGCTTTGCCGCGTGGTATTGTGATCCTGATAGGTTTTCTCTGCTTTGTTGTTTATCTGATGGAAGGTTCCATGCTGGATTGGAGTGGGATTTTATTAAGCAGTGTTCATAGCATAGATAGTCATCAGGCGGGATTGGGTTATACCCTGTTTGCCATTACCATGACATGCGGTCGATTTTTCGGAGACAGGATGATTGCCGCCTGCGGGTATCGGCAGGTTTTTTTGGCAAGCGCCATTTTGGCGACATCAGGGTTTATCCTGATTTATCTGGCATCCGGTGTCATTGCATTGGCGGTGGCATTCCTGATGATCGGCGCTGGTTTGTCCAATCTGGCTCCGATGTTTTTTACCGCATCGGGACGGCAAAAAGTGATGCCTGACTCTCTGGCTGTTTCTGCTGTCTCTACAATGGGATATTCAGGTATTTTGCTTGGGCCTGCGATTATTGGTGGTTTAGCCCATCAGATAACATTGCACAGCGCGTTTGGTTGTATCGCTTTGTTATCTCTTTCATTATTGGCGGGATATTGGTTAATTGCACCCGACCGAAAATAACAGAGGAAATATTGATGAATTTGTTGCACTGCCATTGGCTTAATGAACCCGTTTCGTGGAAGCATCAAGATGATGAATTGCATGTGGTGACTGATAATCAAACAGATTTTTGGCGGGATACTTGGTACGGCTTCCAACGCCATAGTGGACATGTTTTTGGTGGTTATGTAGAGGCTGCTTTTATCGAAGAAGGGTTCACTTTTCAGCTCTGCATTGAAGGGCGTTTTGAGCAGTTATACGATCAGGCCGGTATTATGTTGCTGGTGGATGAGCACCACTGGTTGAAAGCGGGTATTGAGCATTCTGATGGGCAGTCAACAATTGGCAGTGTACTGACAGCTCCTTGCTCTGATTGGGCAATGGGGGTTTTTCCGGGTGACCCTGATAGATACTGGCTGCGTCTGACCTATCAGGAGGGTGCTATCCGCTTGCAATATTCCACTGATGGTAAGCGATGGCCATTGTTGCGGTTAGCTCCTTTTAATATCAGTAATCACACTGAACAGCAGGTATTTGTTGGGGCTATGTGTTGTTCACCGGAACGTGAAGGATTACAGGTGAAATTCTCTGATTTCAAATTGACGTCATCATTGAACAAAGCTCTGCATGATTTGAGTTAGAAACTATTCTATCGGGTTGTGTGTTTTATGCACAGACTTTATTGAAGTGATGGCTTGTATGATTGCAAACCGATCCGATGAAATCCCGTTTTTAAATAAATAGTTAGATGATACCCCTCATCCAATGTGGATGAGGGGTATCATTTTATTTTTTTATCCATGCCTGCCCAAATAACTATCCCAATCCTTCCAGACTGGTTGCAATCCAGCTTTCACCAAAGCACCTGCAACCTGTTCAACAGAACGATGATCGTTTGGAGAAAACTGCTCCAGCTCGTGATGGTCATTATCGACATAACCACCTGGTTGGGTTTTGGAGCCGGCACTGACACTATTTATTGCCAATGGCACGACGTGATCGCGGAAATACGGGGATTCACGTGTGGAGAGGGAAAGCTCTACATCTGGTGCCAGCAGGCGGAATGCACAGATCAATTGTACCAGTTCGGCCTCATTCATCAGAGAAGCGGGTTCAATGCCTCCAGCACAGGGACGCAGGCGTGGAAAAGAGATGGAATATCGGCTTTTCCAGAATTCTTTTTGCAGGAAGAGCAGATGTTCTGCCACCATATAACAATCTGTGCGCCAGTTATAGGATAAACCGATTAACGCGCCCAAACCGATTTTGTCGATACCTGCTCGTCCGAGTCGTTCAGGGGTTTCCAGTCGCCAATGGAAATCCTGTTTTTTCCCTTTGAGATGATGCAATTGATAACTTGGTTCATGATAGGTTTCCTGATAGACCAGTACGCCATCCAATCCTAGTGTTTTTAGTTCTGCATATTCCTCTTGTGCCAATGGTTGCACTTCCATTGTGACAGAGCTGAAGTAACGGTGTATTAAGGGAAGATAACGGCGAAAATAATCCATGCCGACCTTTTTCTGATGTTCCCCGGTTACCAGCAGGATATGCTTAAACCCTAGTTTTTTGATGGCCTGACATTCAGCTTCAATTTCCTGTTCATTGAGCGTCTTACGTTTGATGTGGTTACTCATAGAAAAACCACAATAAGTGCAGTCGTTGGCGCACAGGTTGGAAAGGTAAAGTGGGATGTAAAATCCCACGGTATGACCAAATCGTTGACGGGTTAATTGCTGTGCCCGTTGCGCCAACGGTTCAAGGTAAAACTGCGCTGCGGGGGAGAGCAGTGCCATAAAATCATCCAATGTCAGATGTTCGCTGTTTAGGGCATGTTCGACATCTTGTCTGGTTTTACTGTTGATATGTAGCGTGATGTCATCCCAATCCAACTGTTGCCAGCGTTGACGAAAGGTAGCTTCTGCCAATCGATTACGGGTCGCTGTGTTACTGGGTAATGTGTTAACTGTCATAACACCCCCAGAAAATCGGTCAGTGGGCTGGAGGCTTCTGCATGGGATTTCTGGCTTGCCATACCGGCCTGATGAGCAAGTTCACCTGCCTCAATGGCTGCTTTAAATGCTTGCGCCATTTTGACCGGATTATGAGCAACGGCGATGGCAGTATTGACCAAGACGGCATCGGCTCCCATTTCAATGGCTGCCAGTGCATGGCTTGGTGCGCCAATACCCGCGTCCACGACGACAGGAACATGGGATTGTTCGATGATGATTTGCAGAAAATCACGGGTGAGCAAGCCCTTGTTTGAACCAATAGGAGCGCCTAATGGCATTACAGCAGCACAGCCTGCTTCTTCCAGGCGACGGCACAGAACCGGATCTGCGCCGCAATAAGGCAGGACAATAAAGCCTTCTTTGACTAACTGCTCTGCACCTTTCAGTGTTTCTACCGGATCAGGCAACAGGTATTTTACGTCAGGGTGAATTTCCAGTTTGATCCAGTTGGTGTCCAGTGCTTCCCGTGCAAGACGGGCGGCAAACACGGCTTCTTCTGCGGTTTTTGCCCCGGAGGTATTAGGCAGGAGTTTGACGCCTGACGCTTGTAATGGTGCGAGAATACCATCATCGTTGCCATGCAGATCGATACGTTTCATGGCCATTGTGACTAACTGGCTACCGGAAGCACGGATAGTTTCCATCATTAATCCGGCATTGGCGAATTTACCTGTTCCTGTAAACAGGCGGGAGTGAAAGGGAGTATCAGCGATTTTTAACATGATTAACCTCCGGCATTAGCCACCAGCAATGGCCTGAAACAGCAGGATATTGTCCCCGTCATTAATCAGGTGAGTATCCCATGCTGAGCGCGGGATAATAGTCTGATTAATAGCTAACGCAGTGCCCGGTTGGGTACGCTGTATATGTTTCAGTAACTGTTGTACCGTCATAGGCTTATTCACAGGAGCGGGCAGTGTGACTGTTTGATCATTGACGATAATATTCATGCGATTTTTTTTCCTGAAACTGTTTTATCTATAAAAGATAATGTTCCGCAGATTGGGCATTGCGGTGATGCAGTTAGCTGTAATGTGCTCCAGCTTTGTTGCCTGCCATCAAACAGCCGCAGTTTTCCACTCAGATGAGAAGGAAGACCGGACAGCATTTTGATTGCTTCCAGCGCTTGCAGTGTACCGATAACACCGACGACTGGCCCCAGAACACCAGCAGTTCGACAATTACGTTGCGGTTCTTCTTGATCGGGATAGAGACAGGCATAACAGCCATGTGGGTAAGGGGGCTCAAACACCATAAGTTGCCCGCTGAACCCCACAGCACTGCCACTGATAAGGGGGGTATTAGTTTCAACACAGACAGCATTAATTGCGTGCCGGGTTGCCATATTGTCACAACAGTCCAATATCAGATCGACTTGCCGGGCAAGATTTGTCAGTGACGTTTTATCTTGTCGCTCGCTAATAACGGTGAAATTGACAAGGGGATTTAAATCGGCCAATTGTTCTGCCGCCAGAGCCGCTTTTCCGGCGGAAATATCTGCCGTGCGATAGAGGATTTGGCGTTGCAGGTTAGAGACATGTAGTTTGTCATCATCTGAAAGATAGAAGTGCCCTATTCCTGCTGCGGCGAGATAAAGTGCTGCGGGGGAGCCTAATCCCCCCATTCCAACAATCAATACCTTGCTTGCTTTTAATTTTTCTTGTCCATCAGGACCGATGTCTTCCAGTAACAATTGGCGGCTGTACCGCATAAATTCTTGATCGCTCAACATAAGAGCCTCCGATCATTTCTCTCAACGATCCCTTCAACCATTATTCCTTCAACCAAATGAAGCAATCTGGATGTTGCCTGTCGCCAGTCTTTGGCTTTAGTGATGGCACTGACCAGCGCCACACCCCCGACACCTGTTGCGATCACATCCGGTACACGTTCCAGTGAGATACCGCCGATGGCAACGGTAGGAAATTCTGGCGTGGTCTCCACCTGATGTTTCAGTGCGATAAGCCCCTGTGGCGCTGATGGCATCTCTTTGGTCGTGGTCGGGAAAATATGGCCCAGTGCGATATAAGATGGACGCAGAGCTTTTGCCCGTGCTAATTCCTGTTCATTATGGGTGGAAATACCCAGACGAAGTCCGGCCTGTTGAATGGACTGAAGATCGGCGATATCCAAATCTTCTTGCCCCAGATGTACGCCATAGGCACGGTGTTTGATTGCCAGACGCCAGTAATCGTTGATGAACAGACGAGCGTTGTATTGATTCCCCAGTGTAATGGCTTGCCGGATATCGTTCTCCACTTGCTCTTCGGACATATCTTTGATGCGCAATTGCAGAGTTCTGATACCCGCTTCCAGTAATCGTTCAATCCACATCAGGGAATCCACAACGGGATATAGCCCCAACCGGTGTTCAGTCGGAGCAAAGGATATTGTTTTAAGCTGATTTGACATCGTTGATATCCTCGGCACGGTGATACAGTTCACTGCCATGAGCACGGAATTCTTCGGACATCTGTTCCATGCCAGCTTCTTGCTCTAGTTTTGCAGCATAATCTCGCACATCTTGCGTGATCTTCATTGAACAGAATTTTGGCCCACACATTGAGCAGAAGTGAGCAACCTTACCGGATTCTTGTGGTAAAGTTTCATCGTGGTAAGCGCGGGCAGTTTCAGGATCAAGCGCCAGATTAAATTGATCTTCCCAACGGAATTCAAAACGAGCTTTTGACATGGCGTTATCGCGGATTTGTGCACCGGGATGACCTTTAGCAAGATCTGCTGCATGAGCGGCGATTTTGTAGGTGATCAGCCCCTGTTTCACATCTTCTTTGTTTGGCAGGCCGAGATGCTCTTTAGGCGTGACATAACACAGCATGGCACAGCCGAACCAACCGATCATTGCAGCACCAATACCAGAGGTGAAATGGTCATAACCCGGTGCGATATCCGTTGTCAGTGGCCCCAAGGTATAGAATGGCGCTTCGTGACAATACTCCAGTTCTTCTGTCATATTGCGGCGAATTAACTGCATCGGAATATGCCCCGGCCCTTCTATCATCACCTGAACATCATATTCCCAGGCGATTGTGGTCAGTTCACCGAGGGTATGCAGTTCGGCAAATTGAGCTTCATCATTAGCATCCTGAATAGAGCCGGGGCGTAATCCGTCCCCCAAAGAGAGGGAAATGTCGTAGGTCGCACAAATTTCACAAATTTCACGAAAGTGGGTATAGAGAAAGTTTTCCTGATGATGGGAAAGGCACCATTTCGCCATAATTGAACCACCACGGGAAACAATGCCTGTCAGGCGCTTGGCGGTCATAGGAACGTAACGCAGCAATACCCCCGCGTGGATGGTGAAATAATCCACGCCTTGTTCGGCTTGCTCCAGTAACGTATCGCGGAACATTTCCCATGTCAGGCTTTCCGCAATGCCATTGACTTTTTCCAGTGCCTGATAAATAGGCACTGTGCCGATGGGTACTGGGCTGTTACGTAGTATCCATTCACGGGTTTCGTGGATATAGCGTCCGGTGGAGAGATCCATCACCGTGTCAGCCCCCCAACGGGTAGACCAAATCAATTTTTCGACTTCTTCTTCAATAGAGGAAGTGACGGAGGAATTACCGATATTGGCATTAACTTTCACCAGAAAGTTACGCCCGATAATCATCGGTTCAGATTCTGGATGATTAATATTAGCAGGAATAATCGCACGGCCAGATGCGACTTCTTGACGGACAAATTCAGGGGTGATGTTATCCGGCAAGTTTGCGCCGAAACTTTGTCCTGCATGTTGTTGAAGCAGAATGTCACCACGGATACGCTCACGTCCCATATTTTCACGCAGTGCAATAAATTCCATTTCTGGTGTGATAATGCCTTGGCGTGCATAGTGCAATTGAGTCACGCGCTTGCCCTGTTTGGCTTTCAATGGCTGAGAACGATGTTTGAAGCGCAGGTGATCCAGTCCGGCATCTGCAAGACGCTGTTGAGTAAAGTCAGAACTGAGTCTTGCAACAGGTTCAGTATCATTGCGCTCTTCAATCCATGGTTGGCGGATTTTCTGCAAACCCGTTTTTACGTCCAGTATGGCTTCTGGATCACCATAAGGGCCGGAGGTGTCATAAACAGGTACGGGTTCATTCTCCTCAAATTGAGGATCCTCTTTCGTTCCGCCAATCAGTGTGGGAGATAACTGAATTTCCCGCATGGGAACCTGAATATCTTCGCGTGATCCTGCCAGATAAATACGGTTTGAATTGGGAAATGTCACACCTTGAATCGAACTGATAAATTCCTGTGCTGCATCTCGTTGGGCTTTACGTGGCCGTGCTGGATGAGCTTTAGGTGAGATATTGGTTGCAGGGATAATGTCAGCGGTAGAGGTAACGCTGTTGTTATTAATCGCATTAGACATAGCAAATTCCTGACTGTGTTATCGCCTGTCTCATTGCGCAAATAAACATGACGCTCAGAGAGGGCTTAAGTTGAGAAAATTGCTTGTCTGGAGCTCGCAGGGAGTAATGGTTGATTGCTGAATTACGTCATCCAAACAGATTTGTTTGTACAACAACTTATTTGTACAACAATAAAGAAGAACATATCAGCGGAGTGATTACTCTTGTTCCCTTCGCGGGTATTAGCCCGATCAGGTTCTGCGGATCCCGAATAAACGGTCTCAGCCTGTGTTCACCGTGATACAGGTGAACGCTAGGCACTCCGACAAGAAAACACCCAGAGTATAAAGGGGATTCTGAAAACTGCAACCAGAAAGCGATAACCTTAAAGTCAGAATCCTTTGTGTGAAGCTGGCCATCCGGGATTAGATTCGTGGGATTAGGTACTACGATGAGTCTGAACCCCCTTTTTTCCGTTAAAAGACCTTGTGCCAACTGCCCTTTTCTCAAAGAAAATGGTTGAGTAAATTTAATTTTGGTTAACTTAATAAATTAATAACGCTTACCCGCCCCGAAAAGCGGGTAAGGGAACAACAAGAAGAGAGTATTATTGCAGGGAAAGAAGTTCTTCACGGCTCAGGCCAGTGCTTGCCATGACCAGTTCAATACTGACGCCATTCTTTAAGAGAGTACGGGCAATATCAATTGATGCCTCTTTTTTACCTTCCAATCTGCCTTCCAATCTGCCTTCCAATTTACCTTCCAATCTGCCTTTATCCTGTAATCGTTGTGCAATATTCACAATTACCTCCTGATGACTATCTGCCTGTTCAGTCAGTTGCTGGATCACCTGTTCAAAATGGGGAGAATCCATCGTAACAAACAGGTAATTAAGGATAGTAACAACATCACTGTCACTATTGTAGTTCTGTTTGAGGGCGTGAGCTAATAACGTAGTCACAGCTTTAAACCCCTCGCGCAAATTCTTATGTTTCATCGCCAGTTCCATCACGGCGATTTTACGATGATTAACCAATTCGTCATCATCAATAACAGTCACATCGACTAGCGGAAATGAGTTGAAATACATCTCCTCCGCCAGTTTTGGCAATGAAAAACATTGCGTCCAGACCTGCTGGAAAGGATAAGGGCTGGCATCGCCATGATAAAACAAAACGGGCACAACCAGCGGCAATTCTTTATTGCCCTGTTGCAAATGCTGATTCATTGCCATAAATGCATAGTGCATCATGCGCCAGGCCATCATTTTATCCGGTGTAGACTGGTGTTCAACAAGTACATAAATATAACCGTCACCTTGTTGAGTTTTTACCGAATAGAGAACATCGGACATTTTTGATCGTAACTGACGATCAATGAATGAAGAGTTAGTCAATCTTAACGTATCAAAATCACACAGTTTCTTGATTTTTTCCGGCAGATGAATGTCAAAAAAATCACGGGCATTTTCAATCTTAGCCATAAACCTTTTGAACGTTGCATCATGCGGTGTGGGGATCGCCTTTTTATTCTTCATATTTTTTTATTAAAAATGATTCTCGCACCCAGTGTATAGTACATTTGTAAAAAACTAATTTTTCACGTAGTTAGATCTGTAAATTAAGTGCGTGACGCTAAAGCCCAATTCAATTGTTTCCAACCATGAGCTTTTGCTGCCGCCCGCAATTGTCTATCTGGATTAACGGTAAAGACTTCGCTGGCAAATCGGCACATCGGTAAGTCATTCGCAGAGTCTGTATAAAAATAGATATGTTGTGGCGATAAATTCTGCTCTGCCAGCCACTGTTGTAAACGGGCAACTTTTCCTTCCCGGAAAGTAGGGATACCCTGAATATCTCCGGTATAACAACCATCTTTCATTACCATATCAATCCCCATTGCTGTTTGTACTCCAAATGCCGTCGCGATTTTCTTAACGACAAAAGAAACAGTGGCAGAAATGATGATGACAGGAATGTTTTGATGGCGGTAGATATCTAATTGTTTTTTGGCGGCAGGATAGAAGACAGGTTTGATTTTGGTTTCCACAAAATCGGTCAGCCAGATATCTATTTGCTCATGAGGAATTTGGCTGAGTGCCTGCAAGTTGGTCGCCAGATATTCTTGCATATTCAGTTTTCCTGCACAGTAATCCGATATCATTTTCTGGTCAGCTTCTATAAAGTGCGGGTCAGTAATGATGCCTTTTTCCCATAAATAATGAGTCCAGAACTGGCTGGAATCTCCACAAATCAGGGTATCATCCAGATCAAATATGGCAACCTGTTGTGACATAGTTATTATTCCTTAATTTAGGATACCTATTGATACCTTCTTATTATTGATTGAAAGAAAATTAAACACTTTATCTGCATTAAAGAACATTCAGAAACGTAATTAATATAACAGATTGCAGACAAAATACGATGAAGAGGAGTATGCTGTACTTATATTGATTTTTTATAACATTTAATTAACATTTTAATGTGGTTATAACTTAATTTGGCTATAACACAAAATACGATGCAACACATGATGGAATTGATGATGCAAAAAAAATTGACAGGTATAGAACGAGGCTGGTGGATTGTCAGTCTGGAAAACAGGCTATGGCTACCACAAGGAGAATTGCCATTAGGGACAGCCAGTCAGTGGTCATTGCAAGGCTATGTAGCTTACGCTATCGGTGAATGGTTGGGAGAAACTGTTTGGTTGATACGTCATAAGATGGAAGCAGATATGTCTTCTCCTCGTCGGGTTGCAGAGCAAGATCCCAGGTTATTTCAATTGGCAGGACGTGGAATCCAATTGGCTGAGTTCTATCGTTCACATCATTACTGTGGTTATTGTGGCCAAGAAATGCAACAGAGTCAGCATGAATGGGCCTGTTTGTGCCGGCACTGTGATGAACATTATTATCCGCAAATTGCGCCTTGCATTATTGTCGGCATTCGTCGTGGTGATCACATTCTGCTGGCACAGCATCAGCGTCATCGTAACGGTATTCATACGGTGCTTGCCGGGTTTGTTGAAGTGGGAGAAACACTGGAAGAAGCTGTGCATCGTGAAGTGATGGAAGAGAGTGGGATAAAAATCCGTAACTTGCGTTATGTTGCTTCTCAGCCGTGGCCTTTCCCAAATTCATTGATGATGGGATTTCTGGCGGATTATGATAGCGGTGAAATTGAACATGACCCTGTCGAACTTATCAGCGCAGATTGGTATCGTTATGATGAGCTCCCTCTGATCCCTACGTCTGACACGATTGCCCGCCGTTTGATTGAGGAAACGGTTGCATTATGTCGTCAGTAATGATGTTGATTGATCAATGCGCTAATCCTTTTCAAAACATGTCCATAATCTGCGCGGGAGTAGCCTGGTAACAGCTATTTCTCCCGCGGCTGTATAAACCATGAGAGTTACCTTGTGTTTTGTATAAGGGGACTATACTCATATCAAAATAGGTGACTCTCAATCTTTAATACACTTTATTGTTTTTGTTCCTCTAGGCCTCGGTTTTTCAGCATATGCTTAATACTCGGTGGCTTACCGCGCCAGTCGATATACAGTTTTTCCAAGTCTTCACTATTACCACGTGACAACACTTTATCGCGGAAACGTTGGCCATTCTCTGCCGTCAGACCGCCGTGTTCGGTAAACCAGGCAAAAGCATCATCTGCCAGCATTTCTGTCCACAGATAAGCATAATAACCGGCAGAATAACCGCCACCCCAAATGTGGCTGAAGTAGCTGGAACGATAGCGCGGCGGTACGTAGCTGAGATAGATGTTGTCTTGTTGCAGGGACTCGGCTTCAAACTTATCCACGTCCTGCTGTGGTTGAGCCGCGGTCAGCATATGCCAGTGCATATCCAGCAACGCGGCTGACAGAAGTTCGGTCATGCTATAACCTTTGTTGAATTTGTCAGCTTTATTGATTTTATCCACCAACGTCTGTGGCATTGCTTCACCGGTTTGGTAATGCTTGGCATAGTGGGCAAACACTTTTGGATCACGCGCCCAATACTCATTAAATTGTGATGGAAATTCCACAAAATCACGGGCGGTGTTGGTGCCGGACAGGCTCGGATATTCCTGATCGGCAAACATTCCGTGCAAGGCATGCCCAAACTCATGGAATATTGTGATCACGTCATCATACGACAATAGCGCTGGTTGGCCCGGTGCTGGTTTAGTAAAGTTGGCGACGTTGTAAATCACCGGCTTGGTTCCGATGAGCTTTGACTGATCGACAAAATTACTCATCCAGGCCCCACCGCTTTTGTTGTCGCGCTTAAAGTAATCGGCATAAAACAACGCCAATGGCTTCTTGTCTTTATCGAAAACTTCATACACGCGGACGTCGGGTTGATAAACTGGGATGTCTTTGCGCTCTTTAAAAGTAAGGCCATACAGCAGATTGGCGGCATAGAATACGCCATTATTCAGAACGTTATTCAACTCGAAATATGGCTTAATCTGTGATTCATCCAAATCATATTTTGCTTTGCGTACCTGTTCGGCATAAAACGGCCAGTCCCAGGCCTCCAGCTTGAAGCCTCCTTTTTGCTGATCAATCACCGCCTGAATGTCTTTGGCTTCGCGCTCAGCGCGTGCAGTGGCCGCTGGTACAATATCACGCAAAAATTTCAATGCGGCTTTAGGCGTTTTGGCCATCTGATTTTGCAGTTTCCACGATGCATAATCCGGGAAGCCTAGCAGCTTAGCTTGTTCAGCACGGATCTTCGCTAACCGGGCCAGGGTTTGACGCGTATCATTATCGTCACCTTTTTCAGCTCGCGTCCACGAGGCCTCAAATAACGCTTTACGCGTCCCACGATCTTTCAGGCTTTGCAGACTCGGCTGTTGGGTCGTGTTTTGCAATACCAACAACCATTGTTTATCTAGGTTACGCTCACTGGCAGCCTGCGCAGCTGCGGCAATTTCACCCTCGGACAGCCCGTCCAGGCTGGCTTTATCTTGAATCGCCAGCGCACCATTTTGGGTTGCCGCCAGCAGTTTGTTAGTAAACTGGGTACTGAGTGTTGCTGCTTCCTGGTTCAACGCCTTTAACTTTGTTTTATCTGCATCAGATAAGTTGGCTCCCGCTAACTCGAAGTTTTGATAAGTCACTTCCACCAATCGGCGCGATTCTGGATCCAGATTCAACGTTTCGCGCTGCTGGTAAATGGTTTTGATACGGTTGAACAATTTACTGTTCAGCATAATTTCATCATTCATTGCTGCCAGTTTTGGTGAAGTTTCTTCATTCAGTTTTTGTAGCCTGCCAGTGGTATTAGCCGACGTCATTGCCCCAAATACGTTCATCACCCGTGTTAACATTGCCCCCGATTTCTCCAGCGCGACAAATGTATTTTTAAAACTAGGTGCAGCGGGGTTATTGGCGATCTTCTCTACCTCCTTCAGTTTCTGTTTAATACCGGCCGCAATTGCGGGGGCATAGTCTGTTTCTTTTATCTTATTGAACGGAGGAGCCTGGAACGGTAGTACACTTGGAGAGAAGAAAGGATTTTTGTTCTTCTTGTATTGTTGTTGATTCGCTTCATCGGTCACACTCACCTCCTTTACTTGGTCACTTGATACGTTTGTGTGGTCAGATCCCAGTTTATTTTCTTCGGCCTGCGCCTGACTGCCTAGTGCCAAGCCAATAGCTAGTACTAAAGTGGATAAACGCATTAGTCTAAACTCCTCCATGTAAATAGGTTATTTATCAATGAAATGACTTCATAGGCGCTTTGACACAGTTAATTAACTAACTAAACAATTAACTAACGTAAACCAATTCGTCCAATGATTAACTGAAGAGCGCAAACAATGAAGGGTTATGGCAACACGAGAAACGGTATTGCCTCCATGCAACATCGGTGTTACATGAATGTAACATAATGAGAGCGATGGGTCGGTGTGCATAGTTCTTGTTCCGGGTTTTGTGACTCTGCACATAAATTTTTTTTATCTGGTGACGTTTGTTTTGGGGAATTGGTGCTTGAACGTTTATTTATTGTAGTCAAGACGGAAGTTCAGCTTCTGACGTGTTATCATGCGCGCGCTTTTTGTCGATAATCAAGGGAGCTTGTCATGAATGAGTTGAAAAACGACCGCTATCTGCGCGCCTTATTACGTCAGCCTGTTGATATTACACCCGTATGGATGATGCGTCAGGCAGGACGCTATTTACCTGAATATAAAGCCACGCGTCAGGAGGCGGGGGATTTCATCTCGTTATGTAAAAATACTGAATTGGCTTGCGAAGTTACGCTCCAGCCCCTGCGACGTTTTCCATTGGATGCGGCGATTCTGTTTTCTGATATTTTGACGATCCCTGATGCAATGGGATTGGGGCTTTATTTTGAAGCAGGTGAAGGGCCGCGTTTTCAATTTCCGATCCTTAATCGTGCTAATGTGGCAAAGTTATCTGTCCCCGATCCAGAGATGGAGTTGGGTTATGTGATGGATGCTGTTAGAGCGATCCGCAAAGCACTAGCAGGGCAAGTTCCTCTGATCGGTTTTTCTGGCAGTCCGTGGACATTGGCGACTTATATGGTCGAAGGGGGAAGCAGTAAGGCATTTACTAAGATCAAAGCCATGATGTATGCTGAGCCCGCGACATTGCATCTACTGCTGGATAAATTGGCAAACAGCGTTATTCTATATCTAAACGCGCAAATTAAAGCTGGTGCTCAATCTGTCATGATTTTCGATACTTGGGGCGGTGTGTTATCTCAGCGTGATTATCAGGAATTTTCGTTGCAATATATGCATAAAATTGTCGATGGATTAATCCGTGAACATGAAGGCCGCCGTGTACCTGTGACTCTGTTTACAAAAGGCGGCGGGCAGTGGCTTGAGGCGATAGCTGCAACAGGTTGTGATGCCCTTGGGCTGGATTGGACAACGAATATTGCTGACGCCCGCCGCCGTGTCGGGGATAAAGTTGCTTTACAAGGTAACATGGACCCATCCATGCTGTATGCCGCGCCAGCGCGAATTGAACAAGAAGTTTCGACGATCCTACAGGACTTTGGTGCAGGCAGCGGGCACGTTTTCAATCTGGGGCATGGTATCCATCAGGATATTCCGCCAGAACATGCAGGGGCTTTTGTCGAAGCAGTGCACAGACTTTCAGTAAAATATCATCAATAGCCTATGATTGATACGAAGGCATTACGTCAGGAACAGATAGAAAAAGCACGACAGGTTATCCGCCATGATGCTTTTTCTGCGTCTTTTGTACCGGAGTTCATTGCGGGCGCGGATGTTGGATTTGAAGAAAACGGTACGATAACCCGTGCTGCCATTGCTATCTTGCATTATCCCACCCTTAAACTGGTAGAATACCAAATCGCGAGGGTGGATACTGTACTCCCCTATATTCCCGGTTTACTCTCATTTCGTGAATATCCGGCATTGCTCGCAGCATGGAATAAGCTAAATCTACGACCCAATCTGGTGATGGTTGATGGTCAGGGTATTGCCCATCCGAGACGCTTGGGGGTTGCCAGCCATTTTGGCTTGCTGGTGGATGTTCCGACAATCGGGATAGCTAAAAGTCGCTTATGTGGTGAGCATGAGCCTGTGGGCGAGGCATTGGGTAGTAGTCAGCCATTGATCGATCATGGTGAACAGATTGGTCTCGTATGGCGGAGTAAAAAAAGATGTAATCCACTCTATATTTCCATCGGTCATAAGATCAGTATTGAGAGTGCTATCTATTGGATTGAACATTGTATGAAAGGATATAAATTGCCTGAACCGACCCGTTGGGCTGATGGAATTGCCTCAAATAGACCGTTTTTTAAGCAAACAATGCAGAAAAATCTATAATTGAGGCGGAAATATGTGGATATTCTTGATTTTCAGGTAAACTTCGACGCAAATTAAGCATCATGAGTAACAGCTAATGTTAAGAAACCCGATCCACCTGAGGTTGGAGAAACTTGAAAGTTGGCAACATTTGACTTTTATGGCTAGTCTATGTGAGCGGATGCATCCAAACTATCGAGCGTTTTGTTGCCAGACTGAGTTTGTAGATCCTGCGCAATATCGTCGCATTCTCGATCTGGTTTGGGAGACATTAGTTGTCAAAGATGTAAAAGTAAATTTTGATAACCAACTGGAAAAACTGGAAGCCATTATCCCATCAGCAGATAGCTATGATATTTATGGTGTGTATCCAGCAATTGATGCGTGTATTGCATTAGGTGAAGTCATTCATTCGCGTTTGAGTGGTTCAACGTTAGAGCATGCAATAGCCGTCAGTGAAATATCCATCCGAACTGTCGCCATGCTGGAAATGACCCAAGTTGGTAAAGAAATGACAGAGGATGAATTAAAGGCATTGCCTGCCATTGAAGAAGAATGGGATATTCAATGGGAGATTTACCGTTTATTGGCGAACTGCGAAGAACGGGACATAGAATTAATTAAAGGATTAAAGGCTGATCTCCGTGAGTGCGGGGTCAGCAATATCGGCATAAACTTGGAGTGATAAGTCATAAAACGTGACTTAGTGCTTGAATTGCCGGATTTAAAGACTTCACATTTGCCCTCACTCTGTTCTACATTGAGGGCGAAAAGAAGTGGCTATCGGTGCGTGTATGCAGGGGTGCTGTCAAATCGGCATATCCGTCGCACTCGATGCTTTGCAAACGATAAACACACTGTAAGGATAATCTATGAATAAGACTGAATTAGTTGATGCAATCGCAGCAGGTGCTGATCTGACCAAAACTCAGGCTAAAGCTGCCCTGGAATCAACTTTGAATGCAATCACTGAATCTCTGAAAAACGGTGATGCAGTGCAACTGGTTGGCTTTGGTACTTTCAAAGTTAATCATCGTGCAGAGCGCACTGGTCGTAACCCACAGACTGGTAAAGAAATCAAAATTGCAGCAGCAAACGTACCTGCTTTCTCTGCTGGTAAAGCACTAAAAGACGCAGTTAAGTAATCGTATTGCGAAAAAAGAAGAGAGAGGGGAATTCAACGCCCCTTTTGTTGACGCTACAGGGGCTGCTAGCATTGGGGGTTATCTCATTGCTCAGCGCCTGTTCAGTCCAACCAAAAACTCCAATTTTCAGCGCCAGTGGTTTCATTACCGATGGTGGCGTTATCCGCTTATGGCGCTTGAATGATCAAAATAGTAAACCTCAAGTTATTATGAGTGTTTACAGCCCCTATCATCATAAAAATACCACTGTCTCTTTCTATGAATACCGCTGGGGGAATTTGTGGCAAGTGCGTCGTAATGTACTCAACAACTATCCGGTAGAAGAGATTTTGCGGTTAGATAGAGAGGACAATGTTATTTTTATGCAAAGTCAGTTCGATGGCCGACGTGAACAACTCTCCAATGATGACATTATTAGCTTGCAGTTTGATGCTAAACGGACAAAGGAAATCAGCAATGCTTTAATTGCAGGAGCAGTTAAACTGGTTCAGGGACATTGGCAGAATGGTGAAGTGACTACTTGTGCGGGGAAAAAAGTATTTATTGAGTTTGAGCCTCAGGATCGGGTATGGCTCGAAGAAAGGCACAAGAATAGTTATGGTACACTCACAATTGCATGGTTGGAAGCCCCGGCAGGGAGGCAGTTATTACTGGTTGCCAATGATGATTTTTGTCGCTGGGAGCCGACGAAAGATAAGTTGTAAGTCTGTATTTTCGCCAGCCCTTTATTTCCGATTATTTTATTTCAGACGCGCAATGGCACGATAACCAATGTCTTTCCGATAAAAACAACCTTCCCAGTTAATCTTTTCAGCTTTCAAGTAAGCCTTTTTTTGTGCTTCTGCAATATTGCCACCTAATGCCGTAACACATAAAACACGGCCACCTGCGGTTACTATCTCTGTATCCTTGAGCGCTGTTCCCGCGTGGAAAACTTTTTCATCAGATTGAGTTTCGTTGAATAGTGCTTCTTGATTCAGGCCAGTGATCACATCACCTTTGGTATAATCAGCCGGATAGCCATTTGCCGCTAACACTACACCCAGTGCAGAGCGGGCATCCCAGTCGGATGTTTTGCCATCTAACTGGCCTTTTGCTCCAGCGAGACAGAGTTCAACCAAATCAGAGCGCAAACGCATCATAATTGGTTGGGTTTCAGGATCACCAAAACGGCAGTTAAATTCGATAACTTTCGGCTCACCTTGTTTATCAATCATCAAACCTGCATAGAGAAAGCCGACATAGGTATGTCCTTCTGCAGCCATACCTTCAATTGTCGGGTAAATGATTTTCTCCATCACACGCTGGTGGATCTCATTATTTATAACTGGTGCTGGAGAGTATGCGCCCATTCCGCCAGTATTTGGCCCTGTATCTCCATCACCGACCCGTTTGTGATCCTGGCTGGTTGCCATGGGAACCACATTTTTACCATCTACCATGACAATAAAACTGGCCTCTTCTCCGTCCAGAAATTCTTCAATGACAATACGGTGCCCTGCGTCACCAAATGCATTGCCCGCCAACATATCTTTAACAGCGTTTTGAGCCTCTTCCATCGTCATGGCGACAACTACTCCTTTACCTGCTGCCAGACCATCGGCCTTAATGACAATAGGTGCTCCCATTTTTTCCAGATAAGCGAGAGCGGGTGCAACTTCTGTGAAATTTTGGTAAGCCGCTGTTGGTATATGGTGACGTGCGAGAAAATCTTTGGAGAAAGCCTTAGAACCTTCCAGTTGGGCGGCCGCCTTAGTCGGGCCAAAGACTGTCAGCCCTGCCTGTTGAAAAGCATCAACCACACCGATAACCAGAGGGGCTTCTGGCCCTACAATAGTGAGAGCAATATTATGGCTTTGAGCAAAGGCCAATAAACCATCAATATCTGTTGCAGCAATATCTACATTCTTTAGATTCGTTTCCAATGCTGTTCCAGCGTTACCCGGTGCGACATAAACTTGGCTTGCCAGCGGAGATTGAGCTGCTTTCCACGCCAGTGCATGTTCCCTCCCACCACTACCAATAATCAGTATATTCATCAGGTTCTCCTATTATAAAGCTGAGATAGGTTAATGGCGGAAATGACGCATGCCGGTAAAAATCATGGCAATGCCATGCTCATCAGCAGCAGCAATCACTTCATCATCACGTATAGAGCCGCCTGGCTGGATCACACAACTCACTCCCACGGCTGCGGCAGCATCAATACCATCTCGGAACGGGAAAAAAGCATCAGAAGCCATAGCACATCCCTGAACTTCCAGCCCTTCATCGGCTGCCTTAATTCCTGCGATCTTAGCTGAATAAACACGGCTCATCTGGCCTGCACCAATACCGATTGTCATATTATCTTTGGCATAAACAATGGCATTGGATTTAACAAACTTAGCGACTTTCCAGCAGAATAGCGCATCCTGCATTTCTTGTTCTGTTGGTTGACGTTTAGAAACTACCTGTAATTGAGCTTTTGTTACCATGCCTAAGTCACGCTCTTGTACCAATAAACCACCATTGACACGTTTGAAATCTAACCCGACAGCGGGTAAATACCATTCGCCACAGGACAGAACACGGATATTTTGTTTGGTTGCCAGAATGGGCAAGGCTGCTTCATGAATAGTAGGTGCAATGATGACTTCAACAAACTGGCGCTCAATGATGGTTCTGGCAGTATCTGCATCCAGTTCACGGTTAAAGGCAATAATTCCACCAAATGCGGAGGTAGGATCAGTTGTGAATGCTCGATCATAAGCTGTATGGATATCAGTTCCAATCGCAACGCCACAAGGATTGGCATGTTTGACAATTACGCAAGCAGGTTCGGAAAAGGTTTTCACACACTCCAGAGCGGCATCGGTATCTGCGATATTATTGTAAGAGAGCGCCTTGCCTTGTAATTGTGTGGCTGTAGCAATAGAAGCTTCTTCTATATTCTCTTCTATATAGAAAGCAGCATCCTGATGACTATTCTCACCATAACGCATATCTTGCTTCTTGATGAAGTTCAGATTTAGTGTACGAGGGAATTTACCTGACGGTTGATCAATTTCACCGTGATAAGCAGGAACCAGTTTGCCAAAGTAATTGGCGATCATGCTGTCATAAGCGGCTGTGTGTTCAAATGCTTTAATAGCCAGATCGAAGCGAGTTGATTGGGTCAGAGAATTCTGATGGTTATCCATTTCCTCTATAATCTTGTTGTAATCTTGGCTATTAACAACAATAGCGACATCTTTATGGTTCTTGGCTGCGGAGCGAACCATGGTCGGGCCGCCAATATCGATATTCTCCACCGCATCTTCCAGAGAGCAATCCGGCTTCGCGACAGTTTGCGCGAAAGGGTAAAGATTGACGACGACCATATTAATCGGCGCAATCTGATGTTGCGCCATCACTGCATCATCTTGCCCGCGTCGACCAAGAATGCCGCCATGTACTTTAGGATGAAGTGTTTTCACTCGTCCATCCATCATTTCAGGAAAACCAGTATAGTCGGAAACTTCGGTAACATTCAGACCTGCTTCGGCCAGTAGATGTGCTGTTCCCCCTGTTGAAAGCAGTTCGACACCGCGATTGGATAAGGCTTTAGCAAATTCAACAATACCCGCTTTGTCAGAAACACTCAGCAGGGCACGATGGATTGGACGAAGCTGTTGCATTAGTGTGATCCCTTGGATTTCATCAAACAAGAATGTGTCATTAAAAAATTATGTGGTAATTTTTCTACTATGATTGTAACGCAAACGTTTGCGTGATGCTCGATAAATTTTATCAAAATATCCACCTGTTAATAACTTGTGTGTAACTTCGTATAAGTCGGGATTTTGCTGTGTAATTCAGCAAATGATAATTTTTTTCAAAAAAACTATTGTCAGCG
>NZ_CAWMEB010000024.1:0-2765 GCF_963866145.1 Xenorhabdus sp. NBAII XenSa04 | reverse complement strand
GTACGGGATAGCGTGCAGGCTGCCCATCGTCGGCTGGCGGGATTACTACCCCATGAACATGCGTCACTGGCGCTGGCGCAGCAGTGTAGCGGGGTTGATCGTGGTACACCTCTTTTTAGTGCGTTGTTGAATTACCGACACAATGTCTTATTGGGAATGTCAGGTGAACTGGTCAGTGGGATTGAGTTTGTTGGGGAACAGGAGCGGACCAACTATCCCTTTGTGTTGTCAGTGGAAGATTTTGGTGAGACGTTGGGCTTAACGGCGCAGGTCGTGCAGCCGTTTGAGCCAGCGAGAATATGCGGCTATATGCAGCAGGCGCTGGAAAGTCTGGTGGAGGCGCTGGAACAGGCGCCGGAAACCCCGGTACGGCAGTTGAACATCCTGCCGGAAGCAGAACGTACACTGTTATTAAGCACCTGGAATGCAACGGAAACAGCCTACCCTGAAGCGTTGTGTATTCACCAGTGGTTTGAACAACAGGCAGCGAAAACCCCGCAGGCCACGGCACTGGTCTATGAAAGCCAGACACTCAGTTACGCAGAATTAAACGCCCAGGCTAACCGGCTGGCACATCAGTTGATTGAACTGGGTATTGAACCAGAGCAACGGGTTGCCATTTGTGTGGCACGCACCCCGGCCATGGTGGTCGGGGTGCTGGCCGTCTTAAAAGCCGGCGGAGCCTATGTACCGCTGGATCCGGCTTATCCGGGAGAGCGTCTGGCCGACAATCTGAGGGATACAGCGCCAGCGATAGTGTTGGCAGACAGTCTTGGCCGGTCAGCATTGGGTGATCCCGCACTGGCAGAACGAAACGTACTCGACCCGAATACCTCGTTTGACCAGCCAGATAGTAATCCGCAGATACCGGTATTGACTTCACGCTATCTGGCGTACGTGATTTACACTTCCGGTTCGACCGGCACCCCGAAAGGTGTGATGGTCGAGCATTGTGGGTTAGTTAACCTGATCCAGGATAAAATCACGCAATTCGCGATTGGTACGGAAAGCCGGGTGTTGCAGTTTGCTTCATTAAGTTTTGATGCCAGTGTCTGGGAAATCATGATGGCACTGTGCAGTGGGGCTACGCTGGCTATTCCCACTGACCATGTGCGGCAGAACCCGACCGCGTTATGGCATTATCTGGAAGCCCAGGCGATAACACATGCTTGCCTGCCCCCGGCTCTGCTTCATGACGGGGCGGATATACCGGTGTTATCGGTCAAACCCACCCTGATATTGGGGGGCGAAGCACCCAGTAGGGCGTTAATTCAGGCGCTGTGTGACCGGGTCACGCTATTCAATGCCTATGGCCCGACCGAGATAACGGTGTGTGCTGCGACCTGGCAGTGCCCGTCAGAGTATACCGATATCGGGGTGCCTATTGGGCGTCCAACGGCGAATACTCAGGTTTATTTGCTGGATGCACATGGTCAGCCAGTACCGCTGGGGGCGGTGGGTGAGCTGTATATTGGTGGGATAGGGGTGGCGCGGGGTTACCTGAACCGGCCTGAATTAACCGCTGAACGTTTCCTTCTCGATCCGTTCAGTGATAGTCCGGATGCGCGCATGTACCGTACCGGGGATTTAGCCCGTTACCGGCCGGACGGTAACCTGGAATTTCTCGGCCGTAATGACCAGCAGGTGAAAATTCGTGGCTTCCGTATTGAACCGGGGGAAATTGAAGCCCGGCTGGCCGGGCACCCCATGGTGCGTGAATCGGTGGTGCTGGCGCAGGGAGAAGGGCAGGATAAGCGCCTGGTGGCCTATGTGGTCGCGGCAGCGGATGAGGAATTGGTTAACCGCCTGCGCGCTCATCTGAGCGCAATCTTGCCGGATTATATGGTACCGGCCGCTTTTGTCCGTCTGGAGGCATTGCCACTGACCCCGAACGGGAAGTTGGATCATCGGGCGCTGCCGGCCCCGGACGGCGACGCCTTTGCCCGGCAGGCGTATGAAGCTCCACAGGGGACAACCGAAATGACGCTGGCAGCGATTTGGCGTGAATTACTCGGTATGGAGCAGGTCAGCCGCCATGACAGTTTCTTTGCGCTGGGGGGCCACTCCCTGCTGGCGGTACGTATGATTGAACGCCTGCGTCAGAAGGGATTAGCACTGACAGCACGGGAGTTGTTCCGGTCGCCGGTGTTGTCCGAGCTGGCGCAAACAGTGGGGCAGCATCAGGCCATCGAAATTCCGCCGAATGTGATTACCGTCGATACACAGCAACTGACCCCGTCCATGTTGCCGCTGGCAGATTTAACGCAGGCAGATATTGACCATATTGTCGGACAGGTGCCGGGCGGAGTGGAGAATATTCAGGATATTTATGCCTTATCGCCGTTGCAGGACGGAATTTTGTTCCACCATTTACTGGCACATGAAGGGGATCCGTACCTGTTGAGTAGCCAGATGGCGTTTGCTGACCGTGCGTTGCTGGATCGTTATCTGGCAGCAATGCAACGGGTGGTTGACCGTCACGATATTTTACGCACTGTCTTTATCTGGCAAAGCCTATCCGCCCCCGTGCAGGTCGTCTGGCGTCATGCTGCCTTATCAGTCATTGAACTCACACTGGATCCGGCAGAGGGGCCAGTGAGCGGCCAATTGGCGGCCCGTTTTAACATCAATTACCGTCTTGACCTGAGTGATGCGCCGTTATTGCGTTTTATGGTGGCGCAGGAAGCCGATGGCCGTTGGATTGCCCTGCAATTACTGCATCACCTGATTGGCGACCATGAAACGCTGGAAGTGATGCACCGTGA
>NZ_CAWMEB010000023.1:0-2435 GCF_963866145.1 Xenorhabdus sp. NBAII XenSa04 | reverse complement strand
CACACAGTCATTTCCGTCGGGCCATACTGGTTAAACAGCGTGATATGCGGCGGGATAGACAGGGCATTGAGAGTTTCCCCTCCAGTATCGATTACCTGCAAGGTTGAACGGAATAACGCCGCAGAAAAGTGTTTCATATTCATTAAGGCGGTAGGAATAAATGCCTTGGTGATCTTATGCTGATTGATAAACGCCAGCAGTTGCTCACTGTCTCCGGTTACCGTCGCAGGTAAGATATATAGCGTGGCACCCGCTATCAGAGCCGGGAAAACCTCTGAAACGGAGGCGTCAAACACATAATTGGAGAAAAACGACACCTTCACCTGTGGTGCCAGCAGATGTGTTCTGGCAATAAACTGGCTCAGGTTAAGGACACCAGTATGTTCTACCATGACGCCTTTTGGCCGACCCGTAGTGCCTGACGTGTAGATGATAAAAGCCAAATCGGTCGGTTTGTTGATTAAGACTGGATTTTCTGATAGTTGCCCCGCAGTCACGCTCTGATCATCCGCTGCTATCAAAACAGGCTGAACGGGCAGTATCTGCCTATGTGACTCTAATGCTAACAAATGCCGCTGTTGGGTCACCACACACGGAGCCTGAGTATCGGTCAGAATAAAGCGAACACGCTCCGCGGGATATTGCGGGGAGACAGGCACGTAGGCACCGCCCGCTTTCAGTACCGCCAGCATACTGATGACCATTTCCAGACTGCGATCCAGATACAGGGCCACGGGGGTATCAACTGGCATCAATGCACGGTATTGCTGCTGATACTGTGCCCGAATCGCGGCCGCTAACTGATTTGCCCGTTCATTGAGCTGGCGGTAAGTCAGACTCTCCCCTTCAAACACCAGCGCAATATTATCCGGTGTCGCGATAACCTGTGCTTCGAACTGCTGCTGGAGTGTGCGGTCTTGTGGGTATGGTGCATCCGTCTGGTTCCAACTATAGAGCAGGGTATGGCGTTCCTGATCTGACAATACCTCAAGCGTAGCGAGAGATTGCTTTTGATTCATCACAAAAGCAGTCAGGACACGCCGATAGAGATCTGCCATTCTGGCTATTGTTGCCCGCTCAAACAAATTCACCGCATAGTTGATGCAACCCGTCAGGCGAGGTTGATCATCAGATATAAACAGACTGAGGTCAAACTTGGCCGGACTATGCAGGAACTCTTCTAATTTAACGGCACTAAATGGCAGATTGGCTTCGGCTGACCAGTCTTCATAGAAATTCTGCAACCCGAACATGACCTGAAAAATGGGATGACGGGCAGTGTCACGTTCAATCGCCAGTGCATCCAGTAGCTGTTCAAATGGCATATCCTGATGAGCTTTAGCCTGTGCAACTACGCTGTGCGTCTGCCTAATCAGATTTTCCACACTGTCAGTCTGTTCGAGTTGCATCCGCAATACCAGCGGGTTAACAAACATGCCGATTAATGGCTGAGTCTGGACATGATGACGGTTGTCAGTAGGCATTCCCAGTACAATGTCATTTTGACCGGACAGCCTTGCCAACGTGACATAAAAACCACTGAGCAACACAGTATATAAAGTCGTTTCCTGCTGTCTTGCCAAGGCCCTCAATTGTTCCGATAGCCCGTATTCCAACGCAAAAATAAAGTTCTGACCTTCATAATCCACCTGTGCCGGGCGCGGTCTGTCAGTTGGCAGAGCCAGAGGTTCATAACCTACCAATACCTGCTGCCAATATGCTAGCTGCTGTTTCTTCACGTCACCCTGCAGATACTCGCGTTGCCATCTGGCATAATCACCATAGCTGATCTCCAAAGCCGGCAGTTGACTGTTACGGGATTCCAGTAGAGCGTGGTAACACTCCTCCAGCTCATTCATAAAGATGCCGATCGACCAGCCATCAATGGCAATATGGTGCCACATGAATAACAGGTAATGATTTTCAGCCATCATCTCGTGACACAGATAGTGACACAAACGCAGGCTCGGCTCTGCCGTCAGATCAAAGGGTGTTGCCAGTTCAGTACGCACCGTTTGCCAAAAATCATCGATACTTCTACAAGACTGTGATTTGAAAACGAGTCGCTCTTCAAGTACCTGCTGATAAACTTGCCCCTCATCATCATTACGGTATACCGTTTTCATCACCGGATGACGGTCAACAACTTGATTAATTGCTATTTCCAGTAGCGGCAAACTATCCCTATCATTTAGTTGAACAAGATAAGGAACATGATATATATGGGTTCCTTGCTCAAAACGTTCGATAAACAACATCCGTTCCTGCACAAAAGACAGAGGATAATGCACCATTTCAATATGGGGGATCACTGTGCAAGTCTGCTGCCCCATGTGGGCCGCCAGTCCGGCAATCGTTTTTAACTCAAAGATCTGAACTAATGGCACATCTACCGCCAGCGCATGGCGAATAGCAGCTGCCAGTTTAATCGCCAG
>NZ_CAWMEB010000022.1:0-2826 GCF_963866145.1 Xenorhabdus sp. NBAII XenSa04 | reverse complement strand
ATTTAAAGGAATATCAACTCATTTACTTCGTTTATAACGGTGTTGCACTTATTATGTGAATGCAAGATAGATAAATAACTCTGTCTTTTGGTAACGGAAATGTCCATAAAACATCAGAAAAGACAATGAAATCTCCACCTTTTTTGTGTTTTTCTCTCCATGACCTAAAATCGTCATTATAGATAGGAACTGTTCCTGAATATTCTCCTGCTAACTCTTTCCATGCCCCTCTATCATAAAGTCCCATGTATGCAATTGTCTTAGCTTTATTCAAAACGCCATTTTTATGCCAAACACCAAGAAACTCACCCTTTGTTACAAAATCATAGCTATCTTTTATATAAATACCTATCATTTACGTGATAAATACATCTTTATTATTTATTCTATCAATATAGCCCCTTACAGCTAATTTTAACGTTGCCTTCCCTATGGCTCCGTAATAGTCATCAATAGTATCAGTCAAGATCTATAATTAACCTGAGCATACGTATCTAATTCAATAACTGAGTCTGTGTACCCTATTTTTTTTTACATTATTCATTAACCTTTTTTTTAATAGTTTCAATCCAGCAAGAGAAGCCCATTCATGTTGTAATTTTACTACTTTGTCCTTTACTTGAGTATAATCAAGCGCCCATCCCATTTTTACGATATCTATATTAACTTGATTTTTTGGTATTTTTACTGCATCACCATCAATATATTGTTTTTTTGTTTCAATAGTAAAATTAGAAGCTGGTTCGGCCTTAAACCAATGACGCATTAATTGTGGGGCGGTTTTCCAGCCAATTTTTTCCATTGCATCCGGGATTTGGTTTAAATAAAAAATATCCATTTCAATTTCTGTATTTTTGCCACCTTTAACGGTTTTTGTTTTAAAAATCGACATAATTAAATCCCTGTTTTTGTCTGAAATAAATATTTAACTTCAAGGCATTCTTCTTTTTTGGCATCAAACTGTTTTGTCATTCCAGATGTTTGACATATTCCCTCAATCAGTCCCTTGCCCGTTTCCACACCATACGCAATATCTCGGCAGCCACTCCCTTGATGTTTCAGTATAAACTTATGGCTAAATAGAGCCACAACAGCTTCTTCAACCAGCGGTTTAATATTCGAGAACCCAGACAAAAGCGGCCTGCTTTCTTCACGCCCGGATAATTGTGTAATGCTGTAACCCGAAGTTCCTGCTGCAATATGCTGGCATGAGATAGATTTATAATCGAGCATCACCACTTCATGGGGGATTGCGCCATTATCATTAATGGAATGGGGATAATTATAGGCAAGATCGACAATCGTTGCGCCTGTCAGTTTAATTTCGTAAAAAAGTTCCAGTTGCCCCATCGTGCTTGTCCGGTAGTGCATAAAACGCGCTTCCAGCAATTCGTTTCCGTCGATTGCCATTGCTAACAGCGGCGAGGATTTATCAATGGGTTTAGTAAAGCTGACAGGGTGATGATGCGCATTCTGGTCGCGACTCACTGAATGGCTGACACTCAGTACCTGTATTTCGTCTTCCCGGCCTGTCTGATAGCGGTTTCCGATGGATTCTGGCGTTGAACAGCCCGCTGAAATTAATCCCTGTTTCTTGCCTTTTAGTGATAACGTGTGACATCGTGTCTCCTGTGATCTGACTTCCGATAAATATCGAATGAATGAAACAGGATACAACAGGAATATTTATGGATTCCAGTATGCGTAAAAGTCCATCACTGAAATTGTGATTAACTTCTATTCTTAAACAAAATCAGATAATTACATTATTTAAATTTCAGGTAATACCAAAAAATAAAATGGACGCACTGTGTATGCTTTCTCTGATTTTTCTAACTTCTATTTACCTGCCAAAGGGAGTCCCCTGAAAATCTTTTTACTCCCTTCAACTGTGCACCCTATCCACTAATCAGGTAATAATTTGAAAATAAATGATTTTTTACGGTGGAGACAGTGTCCAATCACTATCCGTACTATGCTCCTTTAATCATTCAGGAAAAATGAACAGGGTGAATAGTTGGTGCACAGTTAAAAGATAACTAATAAACCCTGTTTTTATATTTAAATTCAATTAATTATGATTATTGGTGCATAGGGTGCACAGTTAGTCATAAAAAATTTACGTAGGGTAGGTTATTGGTTAGTTTGTTCAGGAACAGACGGAAGCTATTCATTTGCCTCATCCGCTAAGTCCACATTGTAATAATAGCCCTTTTTGGTTTTTAATTTCCGGTAGTCCTTCTTATATTCCTGCATCACTTTCGGCAGGGAATCCCCGAATTTCGTTAATGTGAGAGGCCTGTCAAACCCATAGGCTTCCATAAATGACAAGTAGGCATGGTAAAGGTAGATTCTCGGCGCTCTGGAATGAATGTTTTTATTCCCCATCTTCATGCCTAACTCTTTCCCCAACGAAACCAAATTAAGCACAGAAATTATACAGCGGGTCGGAATTACTTTTCACCAAGAGGGCTTCGTTAGAATAGCGTTGCGCCTGTAGCAGTTTTTTAGCCTTATTCTGGTCGGCAAATTCGTTTAATAAATAGCGGATAATCACAGGCAGTTGTTCCCGGCTGATTTTCTCCGATAATTCCGGGTCTTTTTCTGACTCTTTGACCGGAATATTAAACGGGAATATCACCCGCCGCCGTGCAATCCCGCCATTACGCTCGGTAAAGCTCATCGGTTCGTTATTGGTGGCTAATACCACAGCTTTAATAATGGTGGAGAACTGTTTTTCATATTTCCCGTCAACTTCAATCAGATCGCCGCCTGTAATTGCTTTGATACCTGCCCCCTCACCGACATATTTAACCTGATCGGGCA
>NZ_CAWMEB010000021.1:5429-5642 GCF_963866145.1 Xenorhabdus sp. NBAII XenSa04 | reverse complement strand
TGCCACGTGAAGCTGTAGCGTTCGTCGCTTGTCATCAGCGGAATACCCTGTAATAAAAAAGGCCGCATTAAGCCTGTCTTTTAGTCACATCTCAAATTACGAGCAAATGACCGCAATTTGATAAATATACCCAACTGATTTTAAAGGAAATATTTCCCAATGCTGTCTCGATAAGTTTAAAATAATTCATATAAAAAAACAGCCGGGTACCAA
>NZ_CAWMEB010000021.1:0-5416 GCF_963866145.1 Xenorhabdus sp. NBAII XenSa04 | reverse complement strand
TTTGTTCGTAATTTGAGATGTGACTAAAAGACAGGGATTGTGGGGGATGCAGTACGGTCTGTTGAGCAAATCTGTTCTGAGGGAATATGCTCATGTTTCTGTGGCAGTGGTGTTGCTCTGTGGGTTTGGTTCATTCGTTGCGTTTCAGTGGTTCGTTGGAAGGATCTCTGGGAGATCGATCAGTATCATTTCGGTGATCAAAACCGTGATGTGCGAGTCTGGTTACTTTGTGCTGTCGGTGCTTGCTTTGCTGGTGATACTTGTCTTGTTTAGCCTTGCATACGAGACTTTTTTCTAGAAAAAACAACGCTGATTGCTTTTTGCTCAGTGAACATAAGGATAAATATAAAGATCTTTAGATCTTTGTATAAAGGATTAAAAATGGTTAAAGACAGGTTAAGTGCTCTAAAAACAGACATAACGCATTTATATTATTGATATTTTTCGTTTTATTCCGTGCAACGAACCCATATAGTTACGTGCAGCGTTCCCATAGGTTGCCGTGCAATGTTCCCATATATCTCCGGATCTTATCCACTGTTATCCACATGGAATCCCTCTTTTTTCCACAAAATCCTTACAAAACAGAGCATTCGTGCAATGTTCCCACATGTTTAAGGTGAAACGTGCAGTCGCCCCATATACTTTCTTCTGAACGTGCAGCGTACCCATATACTAATTTTGGTTATCTTTTGCACCGCGCAGCGTACCCACATGTGATCGTGCAGCGTACCCATATACCAAAACCTCGTTTATGCACAGGAAATGTGGATAACTTTTAGCTTCTTTTGTGTGCGCATGATCGCTTTTTGGGCTATTAGAGTCATTTTGACTACCTTTTTAAGTTTGTCCTGATCTGTCAATCTTTGTTCTGCTTCGTCAATCGTGCAGTGTTCCCATATATCAAACCTCATAATGTGCAGGTTCCCCACATCCTCTTTCCTTAACTATCAATACCTTAATAGCACCAACTAAGCACCGAGGCGCTTCTCCTCCTGTCATCAGGGTTTCTCTTGCACGATACAAGGGCTTCGTTTGTGATTACCGTGCAACGATCTCACATATAGAGTTCCAGCCCCGCTGATTTGGCTCCAGTTCGCAGCATCCGTGCAGCTCACCCACATACCGAGACATGTCGTTTCTGGCCTATCTGATGGTCGTGCCTTGTGTGATTCATCTAGCATAAAAAAAGGCGCTGACGCGCCTATCTTCCTGTTTCTCTGTGCTTGCCCTGGGGTGTATGGGAGCTGCTGGTGGCTATCTCCCTTTACGTTGGGGCTCATCAATGATGTTGTGGTCGATCAACCGTGCTTGATGGCTAGCCGCTCCGTTTGCTGCTTACGCTTGTTGGATGCCATCACCTGCTTCACGAAGTTCTCATGAGGCCTTATGACGTACCGCACGTCGATGACTTTGCGTCCATCCTTGATCTGGTTCGCATCGTAGCCGCTTATGACCTCTTGTTTGATGAGAGCTTCCAGAGCGAGCTTCATTGCTCTGACGTTCTCTGGCATTCGTGGGCTCAACTCACGAGGGCTCTGGGTCAGAAAGCTGATGAGTGAAGGCGTGTACGGCGAATCTGGGGAGGCTTGAGTCCAGTAGTGGCTCATTCGTTTGTAGATGTACCGGGCAAGAGGGGAGCGGATCTGCATTCCGATTTTGTAGTTGTATTGACGAAACGACAGATTCATGATCGATTCGTTCACCAGCGGATTGAACTGCACGTAGCACCGGGCGTTGCCGCCTTTTTTGCGAAACTCACCTCTGGTGGTCAGTCCCACCATCGGGAAGAAGCTGGAGCTGATGAAGGCCTCACCGTCATCACTGATACATTCGAGAGTCGCGCCGCGACAAACCTGGATTGCTTCCTTGATCTCGTTCAAGTTGTACCCGTGTTTCATCTTCGACAGCTCTTTTTGGAGTTCGTACAGAGTGAACATAACGCCAGCTTTGCCCTCGATGATATGGCCTTTGCCGTTCACCGCGAGCTTGCGTAGCGCATCCTCAAGGATTTCCTCTCGCTGTCCCGCGTAGATCAGCACGGTTCTTCCGTCATCCTTCTCGATGATAGCCGGTTTCACCTTCACAGTGAACTGTTGCCCCCTGATGGAACATTGTCGCGTCACTACAGCGTTAGACAGGTCTTCGTGTTCTCGCTTCTGGTCCCAAATGTACTTAGGCAGCGCGTCGTAGATTTCTATGGTGTTGGAGTAGTCATCTTTCTTGGCCGGAGATTCAATGATCTCAAACAAGCTCATCTGCGGTGAGTCTTTGATTACGTCGAGTTTCTCCAGGTCTTTGTCTTTGGTTCTCTTGCTCATGATTGTTCCGTCGATACTTTCTAGCTGGAGGTCCATGCCGCCAGCAGTGTCAATACTCCCGCTGCTACCGTTGCTGCAAACACTAATTGGTAGATGCGACGCTTAGCCCCCGCAGTGCTGTTCATGAAGCGCAGTGCTGCCGCTTCATACCGGAAATGTGCGAACTCACCCCGAAGAGTGTTATCAGTCCCCTGTGGCGATTGTGGGCGTTTTGCTGGGACAGGGCGAGGATGACTGACGCATTTCTTGATCATCGCTTCGCATTTTCCGAGCTTCGCAAGTTCAGTGGCTGCTACAGATGCTGTCATGTTGTCACACCTCGTCGTTATGTGTCTTGTTTAGCAGACGCTCGTACTCGTTAAGCGCTCGGCGAATTTTGGCTAAAGCAGTTGCTCTTTGTCTTAACGCGGCATACCTGCCTTCTACTTGCCGGATCAGCTCTTGTGCCCAGGCTGGTTCCTTCTTGAAGTGAGACATGCTGTATGCGTAACCGCGACCCTTTTTGATATGTGTCGATAGAACCCTTTTCTTTTGACCGGGAACCTGCTCGACAAATCTGTTGCGATACCACTCTGCAACGAGCGATACACCGAGGATACGGACCCGTGTGCCTACGCGCCCCTGTTCGTCCTCTGATGCTTCTTCACGCGCTGACTTGTGCGCGTTCCAGTACATGTCCGCTTCCTGCTGTGCTTCGACAGCAAGAACCGCTAAGGCGTGGTCCAGCTTGCTTCGTACCTCTGCAACAAACTCTCGACCTTCTGCCTCTAGCAGATCCTCTGTTATATCAGATCGTTCTTCTTCGAGCTTCGGATCTAGTAGATCTAGCCATCGCTCCGTTGGTAGACTCATTTCAAAACCCTCCCAATTCCTGTCCAATTCCTATCCACATAACTATCTATCTGGAATTTAAAGTTTATTATTCCATTAATGGAATCTAGTTCTGTCACTAGGCTAACCCATACTTGGAATTTGTCAAATTTTCCTCTATCTATCTGGAATCTTGCTGCCCTGATTCTTTCTATCTTCTCTTTGTGTAAATATACCATGTAAGATTCCAAATGTTTCGTTGCATCCCCAAGGTGGTGGGCGGAAAAAGGCTCTTGATGGGTGCTGAGGTCTGTTGCTCTGAACCTATCCGTGCACCGTTCCCATAAGTTTTCCTTACTCCTCAACCAAAAAGCCATCGAAAAGCAACCTGATCGCCCCTTTTGGGCAACTACAGAGATCATTTGTCCGCGCCTTTGGCTTTATTCTCTCTCCAACACTAGGAAAACAATCGAAAAGCAATCTTTGGAGGATTTCATGAATCAATTTGTTCTGGGTTTGGACATTGGCTACTCCAACCTAAAAATGGCAATGGGTCATAAAGGTGAGGAAGTTCGCACTATTGTTATGCCCGTGGGTGCTGGCCCATTGGAACTGATGCCACAGCAATTAACTGGTGGTGCTGGGACCAGCATTCAGGTTGTGATTAATGGGGAGAAGTGGGTTGCAGGCGTTGAACCTGATCGCCTGCAAGGGTGGGAGCGTGAGCTTCACGGTGACTACCCTTCGACTAATCCGTACAAGGCTCTCTTTTACGCTGTACTCCTGATGTCCGAGCAGAAGGAAATTGATGTGTTGGTGACAGGCCTCCCAGTAAGTCAGTACATGGAAGTCAATCGCAGAGAGGCATTGAAAGCTCGATTGGAGGGCGAACATCAGATCACACCAAAACGAACGGTAGCTGTTAAGTCTGTCGTGGTTGTGCCTCAACCTGCCGGGGCTTACATGGATGTTGTCAGTTCAACTAAAGATGAAGACCTCCTGGAAATCATCCAGGGAGGGAAAACTGTTGTCATTGACCCTGGATTCTTCTCTGTGGACTGGGTGGCTCTTGAAGAGGGGGAGGTCCGTTATCACTCATCTGGCACCAGCCTCAAGGCCATGTCGGTGTTGTTACAGGAAACAAACCGGCTAATTCAGGAAGACTACGGTGGTGCGCCAGGCATTGAAAAGATCGAAAAAGCTATTCGTGCCAGTAAGACCGAAATCTTCCTCTACGGTGAAAAGGTATCGATCAAAGACTACTTCAAGAAAGCCTCAACCAAAGTCGCTCAAAACGCATTGGTCCCTATGCGTAAGTCAATGCGTGAAGACGGTATGGATGCTGACGTAGTTCTGCTGGCTGGAGGAGGTGCCGAGGCATACCAAGACGCGGCCAAGGAGCTTTTCCCTAAAAGCAGGATCGTACTGCCCTATGAATCCGTGGCATCCAATGCCAGGGGCTTCTGGTTCTGCGGCTGATGGATAGGAGGTCGTGGTGGCTGGTAGCAAATGGGATGGAAAAATATCTAATCTGAATATATCGGAGCAAGGCTTTCCGGAGCTCTATCGTGAACTGTCCCAGATGCAGCATAAGGCGCGTAGTGATCGGCTCCGTGCCCTTGCTCTATTGGGTCTTTATTCTCTTCGATTTTCTGACAACATTGGGTCTTTTGAGCAACAGAGTTTAGTACGTCAACCTGCACAATCCCAACCCGAGTCCGTGCAGACTGATACTAAACTGAACTCTAAACGCGATTCACTTAAAGGAAAACTGATGGGCTCCGTATGACATGAAAGACCACGAGGAGTTCTCTACGCTATCAGCGGCTGAACGTAGAGAGTTAATTATCGCAGAGTTAAAGCGAAAAAGCCGAATTCGCACCCTGTTGCGAGGACTCCCGTTAGATGAAGTTCGGGAGATAATAGACAGAATGAAAGGTGTTCTTAATGAACTAGAGGAGGAGTACAGAAAGCGAGAAGAAGAAGAAAAAGAAAAGAGAGCTCAGGCCAAACGGATAATGAGCGACATGGAATCCTGCGGCGTGGACATCAACCTACTCAACGAGATGTTCACAAGCAAATCAGAACCTGACAATGCTAGATATTGTCGTCATGAGATACTTAACCAAAGAGCAAGGCAACGGATTTGGACCGCGGCAAGAAACGATGCACTATTTTTGGCATAGCGGGTTGCTATGCCACGCCAGCGTTTAAGATGAAGAAACGCATTTTCAACTAAATGCCTGAGTCGATAGAGGTCTCGAGCATATTCTCGTTTCACTTTG